>DASXFZ010000048.1 GCA_036489315.1 Candidatus Cybelea sp. | reverse complement strand
TCCAGTTGTTCTCGCTCGTCGCGCGTAAGATTGAGGTCTCGCTTGGGTCGGCCACGAACGGTTTGCCTGGATTTCCTCACTTATCCAGTATACCAAAAGTCTCGTGTTATTGCAATGAACTTATAACTCACAACACTAGGTAGCCGTGCGAGTCGATGCTAATGCTGCCGTAGCCTTTGTTTTGATAGCCCGTAACCGCTTCGCCCGACCCGGTGCAACCCTTCCAGTACGTCATCGCCGGGGGATAGATGTAATAGCTACCAAATCTATCCGAGGTCAGCCAGCAATCGCCGTTCCCGGCCATCGCGACCCCGCCGGCGTATCCAACAACGTTGGGGTTCGTAAGCTCCTTCGTGCAGCCGGCTTTTAGCGAACAGATGGCGATGTTACCTGCGCTGCTCCCCTGTCCTACGATGTTGGCGACGGCGATCGTACCCGTAATCGCGTTCATACTGGCGGCATCGCTGGGCTGCCCGTAGGGGTCGCTAAAGGAGCCGCCTTCAGGTCCGCACATGTTCGGCCCACGGTAAACGGCGATCGATTCGGGGCCGCCAAGTGGAACGATCAGGCTGCCCTTAGGGTCGACGGCGATACCGTTGACGTAGGCGCCGTTCCCAGTAGAAACGGTACAACGCGGTCCTCTGCCCGCCATGCTGAAGCCTTCGACCTCGGTCCCGTCAAAGGAGCTGACGTAAATCCCTTTTCCGGCGCTCCCAGGCGCGAGGGTACGGTGGAACGATCGCTCGTCAGGCGTATGTAGCCATTCCGGCAGCGCTCGCACTGCGTTTGTCGGCGTCCCACCAGACTTTGGCATACCACTATCGGGAGGCCAGACGCTCGAAAGCGTTGCGCTCGAGCAGCCGACAAGCATTGCTGCGAGCGGCGACGCCGCGAGCCATAGTCCCGATCTTCGGATCAATTTCATTTCATTTCGCTCCGTTATAACGCTGTCTTGGCGAATACTATGGCTTTTTAAGGAGAACCCCGGTTGATATCTTAATATTCTTCGTAAGTGTCGCCTCAGGTGAGAATTGATCTGGAGCGTACTCGTAGAGCGCATCAGGATCGTGCCAATTTGCGACGACGACGGTGCCGGCGGCATCCTCCGATATCGCAAAAGGTTCCGTATATCCCTCACTCAACGTTTCACTCGGACTGGTCGCTCCCGGAGGGTAAACGTTGACAAATCCCTTCAGGTCGGCTACCCACAGATTACCCGACGAGTCGAATGCCACGTCTATAGGTTTCTTAAGTCCCTGCAAGTTAAGAGGGTTTACGTTGCTCGTTCCCTTCGGTATCTTAAAAATTTGGTCTGTAACATAATCTGCGACGTAAAGATTCTGCTTGGCATCGAGCGTTAGGCCCCATGGCGCGGTAAGGCCCTGTCCGCTAATGACCCTCGAAGGGGAAGTCGCACCAGCCGCATACTCTGAGATATTGGCAACACCTTTAACGTTCGAGACATACAACGTTAGAGCACTGTCGACTGCGAGGCCAGCGGGATAGTTGATCCCGTCCGTAATGCTGATGCTGTGCATTGTCTGACCCTTGGGATACTCGGTTACGCTGTACTTTGAGTAATTGCCGGCGCACTCATTTGCTACGAAGCGTCTCCAATTTCGCGTGCAGTGGTCCCACTAGCCCGCTGACCCCTCTTCATCATACGGCGGGATGAGTCGCGCGTCCACGTCACATCAAAAGCGGAGAACGAATGCAGGAGTTGCGGCGGGCGGCCGGGTTAGTAGTGTCACAATGGCCGCCTCGCGATTCTTCAGTTGCACGGTAATCTTCGCGCTAATACTCGCATCGACGCCGCTGAAAGCATCGGCTGATCCCGAAGCGGTGGCGAGCCCGTCGCCCGCACCGCAGTTACCGCCGACCTACGTTCAGGTGCAGGAAGAGATCTCTCCCGATTATACCGGCGATTCGGGATCCAGCACGCAGCTCAATTTCAGTGGCCAAATGCTCGTCCCCGGGAACCGCTATCTGTTGCGGCTAAAGCTGCCGGTCGTGACCTCCGCGCCCGCCGAGTCCGTGACCGGCGCGGGAGACCTGTCGCTAACGAGCCTTCGTTTCTTCGATACCGAAGCGACGCACTACTTCGCCGGCTTGACCGCTCGCATCCCAACGAGTCGAAACTCATCGCTAGGGTCGGGCAAGTATTCCCTCGGACCTGCATTCGGCTATCAATACCAGTCGGGACGGTGGCGGGTAGGCTTCTATACACAGAACTATTTTTCGATCATGGGACCCTCCTCGCGCGCCGCTGTAGGAAAGTCTAAGATCGAACCGATCGTTGACCTGTCGCTGCCCTACGGGTGGAGCGTCGGTTTTTCCACTATGAGTATTACGTACGATTGGGTGCTCAATAAGTGGATCGAAGTACCAATAGGAGGCCGTATCACGAAAGCATTTGGCCACTTCAGCAGGTTCGGCCCAATCGGGAACCTCTTGCCGCTGCAGGCGACGCTCGAAGCCGAACAAAATTTGTCGCGTGCTGTCGACACGCCAGGGTGGACGACTCGAATCTCGCTAAGGTGGATCCTGTAATCGGTTGCGATCTGCGCGACGCGCGCGTTCGACAGCGTCCCGTGTTTGGTATACGTCCAAATATCGCTCGGCCGTACTACGAATATCCGCGTGCCCAAGACGCTGGCTTACTACTTCGAGGGCCGCAAGAGGCCGCGCACATGTCATTCCTCCCGTCGATGCAGTAAGTCGACCTCAAAGAGACGGTCAGTCGAAGGAAAGCAAGCAGGTGGTCCATCGGAAGCCGGCAAATCTGCCGATAAGGAGGCGCTCGTAAAAAGCCGTTCAGCTGCGTGGCGTCCCGTTTGCTCAAATCTCTGAAGGCCAGAAAGGATATACCGGTATGTTTTTACGTCAAGCACTGGCTTTTGCATTTGCCGGGGCGATGTTAGCGGGTTGTGCCGCTAATGCCGTTCCAGGCGCTAATGCCGTTCCAGGCGCTAATGCCGTCTCAGGCGCTAATGCTATTTCGGGCGCCAGTACAATCTCGGCTTTACGGTTCATTGCACCAGATGCCCGTCCCGTTATCAAAAGCGTGACTCCAATCCAAGCGGAACAAACGCAGAAGATCGTCATAAGGGGTAAAGGCTTCGGGAAGATGAAGCCGTATGACGGCGACTCGTGCTGCATCGAAATTATCGTTACCAACCCTGAATGTGAATATTTCGGCTCTTACGATACTTGGAACGCCGGTTATGAAGGCAGCAATCCAAACGAAGTGACATTAAATGTTAAGAAGTGGAGCAAAAAAGAAATCATCATTACGGGCTTCACCGGTAACTACGGCCAGGGTTGCTGGACCCTCAACTCCGGCCAACCGATATCGGTTGATGTTTGGAACGCGCAACATATGGCAGGGCCTGCCACTTGGAACGGCACGATCAAATAATCGCAACCTCAAGGTAGTGTCCTTATAAAGACATCGAGAATCAGCGGATCGTTGGTTCGAATCAATACCCGAAGAGTGATAGATCCCTCGCAAAATAAGCGTTTTGCGAGGGGTCGCTCTTAGGGAATGGATCTATCCGCTTCGCGTTTCTGGGTTGTGCCTACGAGGAGTGCGAGGGTTTTTCGCATTTCGACTTTGCACGCTCGTCTGGGCAACGATGCGTGAATGGGACTCCTTGATTCGCGCTACACGGCACGGGACGCCTCGAGATCTGAGGCGAAAAGCGGGGCGCAAGGCATGAGAAATTACGCTTTCGGTCGCTGCGTAACAATCAGTGCCGCTCTGGCACTGCTGGCCGGATGCAGCGACTCGCAGCCGATCGGCACGCCGGACGTGATGCGGCAAACGCTGTCGCACGCGATCGCGCATCGTACCTCGACCGGCCCCTCCTACCACGTGCTCTACAGTTTTGCGGCCGCTTCCGACGGCAGTGCGCCTGAAGCCGCTTTGGTCGCGGTGAACAATACGCTCTATGGCACCACAACCAAAGGAGGTATAATAGGGGGTGTAGGCCGGGGAACGATCTTCAGCGTCAGCGCGAGCGGCAACGAGACCGTGCTGCACAGCTTCGGCTTACCCGGCCAACACGACGGCTGGGATCCAATGGCAAGCCTGATCGCCGTGAACGGCATGCTCTACGGCACCACGGAATTTGGCCGCAGGGGCGGCACGGTCTTCAAAATCGGCACTGCTGGCAAGAACGAACGCGTGTTGCACGGTTTCGTTCCCACCCGCGGCAGAAACCCCACCGCGAACTTGGTCGATGTCGATGGCACGCTCTACGGCACCACGACCACCGGCGGCCCCAGCAATGCCGGAACGGTATTCGGGATTACGATGAGCGGTAAGTGGCACAGGCTATACGCCTTCAGCGGCAGCCCCGACGGCTCAGAACCCTGGGCGGGCTTGATCGGCGTACATGGAGCGCTCTACGGAACGACATTCTTCGGCGGCGCGCACGGTTTTGGAACGGTCTTCAGCATCACGACGTCCGGAAAGGAACGGGTGCTGCACTCGTTCGCCGGCACCCCTGATGCATCGGAGCCCTATGCCAATTTGATCGAGGTCAAAGGAACGCTCTACGGCACAACGACCGGTGGAGGGAAGGCCGGGCACGGAACCGTCTTCAGCATCACGACGTCCGGGGAGGAAAAAGTGTTGTACTCGTTCCTCGGCACCCCAGATGCGGCGGTCCCGTATGGAGGCTTGATCGCCGTCAACAGTACCCTGTACGGCGTCACGACCCAGGGCGGCACGGGCTATCCCCCATTCGGAGCTGGCACCGTCTACAGCATCAGCACCAACGGCAAGAAGGAACGTGTGCTGCACTCGTTCGCAGACAGCCCCGATGGGGCTGTGCCTTATGGGAGCTTGATCGACCTGGATGCTACGCTTTACGGGACGACCTATCTGGGCGGCAATCCGTCGTGCGAGGGCGGTTGCGGAACGGTCTTTTCGTTGAACCTGTAGCCCTCGATCGGGAGCGAGAGCTAAGCGAGCCCGAGCCTCTTCTGACCGCTGAATGGTCGCAAGGCAAAGCCAACCTTGATTTTGAATCGTTTCAGATGGCGCTGACCGCTCCAATTCCGACCGGGACCGTAACGCTGCTCTTCACCGACATCGAGGGAAGCACGCGGCGTTGGGAAGAGTGGGCCGACGCGATGCCGCAGGCGTTGCGCCGCCACGACGAACTGCTGCGCGCCGCGATCGGAAGGCACGGCGGTCACGTGTTCAAAACGATTGGCGACGCCTTCTGCGCCGCGTTCTGGCGTGCGTCAGACGGCGTAGCGGCCGCAATAGATGCGCAGCGCGCACTCGCCGCCGAGGATTGGAACGCAATCGGCGGCCTGCACGTTCGCATGGCGCTGCATAGCGGTGCGACCGACGAGCGCGAGGGCGACTACTTCGGCCCCGTCGTGAACCGCGTGGCGCGGCTGTTGGCGACGGCGCATGGCGGCCAAGTCGTATTCTCCGGTGCAGCGGCCCTGCTGTTGCGGGGTCTGATGCCCGACGGAGCGGAGCTGCTCGATCTGGGTGAGCACAGGCTTGCGGACCTCGCCGAGGCGGAACAGGTTTGGCAGCTCGTCGCTCCGGGCTTAGCCCAAACGTTCCCAACCCTGCGTTCGCTCAAATCGATGCCGAACAACCTGCCGCGTCAGCTTACGCCGCTGATCGGCCGCGACGAGGTGCTGGCCGATGTGAAGCGGCTCCTAGACGATCATGCGTTGGTGACGCTCGTCGGCACCGGCGGCATCGGCAAGACGCGCGTCGCCCTGCAAGCCGGCGGGGATGTGCTCGATGGTACGCCCGACGGCGTATGGTTCGTGGATCTGGCGTCGATCGGTAATACGAGCGAGGTTGTGAGTACGATTACGGCGGCGCTAGGTTTGCGCGAACAGCCGCAGGTTCCCCTCCTCGAGACGCTGCTGCGCTATCTCAAGCACAAGCATGTGTTGCTGATACTCGACAACTGCGAGCATATGATCGAGGAAGTCGCAAGGATTGCCGACACGATCTTGCGAGGCTCTCCGGAGGTCCGGTTGCTGGCGACCAGCCGTGAGGCATTGCGCATCGGCGGCGAGTATGTCTATCGCATGCCGTCGCTAACGTTTCCACTTCACAGCGGCACGCTCGCGGCGGAAGAGGCGATGAGTTATGGCGCCGTCGCGCTTTTTGCGCAGCGCGCCGCGGCCTCGGATGCGAAGTTCGAGCTGACCGACGATAGCGCGCCGATCGTCGCGGAGATCTGCAGGCGGCTCGACGGCATCGCTCTGGCGATCGAACTGGCGGCTGCGCGGGTAAAAGTGTTGGCGGCGCGACACCTGGCGCAGAAGCTCGACGAGCGCTTTCGCGTGCTGACCGGCGGCAGCCGCGCGGCGCTCCCGCGTCAGCAGACGATGCGCGCGCTGATCGACTGGAGCTACGACCTGCTTTCGGCGAGGGAGCAGAGGTTATTCCGGTCGCTGGCGATCTTCGTGGGAGGGTTCACGCTCGAGATGACTGCCACCGTTTGCGCGGATGACGAAGCCGCGAAGGATGCGGTTGAGTCGTGGGAGGTCCTTGACCTGCTCGCATCGCTCGTCGACAAGTCGTTGGTGCATGCGGACCAAACGGAGGGCGGGGTGCGCTATCGGCTCCTGGAGTCGATCCGGCAGTATGGGCGCGAACGCCTTGCCGAGGCGGAAGAGGACGCTTTGGTTGCGCAAGCGCACGCTGTTGCTTTTCTTGCGTTGGGTGAAGAACTCCACGACGTCTTCGAAACGACCCCCGAACGTATCTGGCTGGCCCGAGCCGAGCCGGAGCTGGAGAACTTCCGCGCGGCGCTCACGTGGACGTTCGGAACGCACGGCGACGTGCTGCTTGGGCAACGCCTGACGGCCGCGCTACGACCGGTGTGGACGCGCTTTGCTGCCGCGGAAGGACAACGGCGGATCCAGGGGGCGCGCGATCAGTCGCCCGAGATGCCGCCCTCGACAGAGGCCGCACTCGACCTTGCGGAGGCGGCAATCGCTACCGCACTCTCTCAACCGAAGAAGGCCCGAGAGCGGGCGGAACGTGCGCTCGCGCTCTACAGCGAGCTTGGCGATCGCATGCGCGTTGCGCAGGCACGGCATCTTCTCGGCCGTGCATTCGTTGATTTGGGCGAGGCCGAGGAAGGAGGAGCGGTGCTAACCGAGGCGCTGAGTGAGGCCAGAGCAACGGGCTTGCGCTCCGTTATCGGAGACGTCTTGCAAAGCCTCGCAGTTGCGCGCGGTCACGCCGGCGACATGGCCGGAGCGCGGCCACTCTTTGCAGAGGCATTAGCAATGTTCAGATCGGTCGGCGCAGAGCGCGTGTGTTCACACGTCGCGGGAAATCTCGCCGAAGCGGAGTTCCACGAAGGCAATGCCGGCGAGGCGCTGCAGTTGGAGAACGAGGCGCTCACAATCTATCGCTCGTTCAATCACAAGCTCGGCGCAGCAATTTCGCTGTGCAACATTGCGGCATATCTCATCGCGCTCGGGCGCTACGAAGACGCCCGCGCTTCGGCTCGAGATGGGCTCGCCGCCGCACGCGATGCGCAATGGGAGGCCGGCGTGACATGGGGGCTACAGCATCTCGCAGCGATCGCCGCACTGCGACCGGCCGACGATGACGGCGATGCGCGCGGCGATCGACACCGCGCCGCGCGGCTTGTGGGCTACGTCGATGCGCGTTTAGATGCGATGGAAGCGTTGCGTCAGTACACCGAGCAGCAAGAGCAGGATAAGGTGCTTTTCGCACTGCGCGCCTCAGTTGGCGAGAGCCGGCTTTCGAAACTAATGGCTGAGGGGGCTACCTGGACCGAAGATCAAGCGTTCGGAGAAGCCCTGGCGATCTGAGCGCTTTCCGACGTGGAAGCGGAGCGCTAGAGTTCGACTCCCGGCGCGGTGGCAAGTTGATGGCGCACGTACGTCAACCGGAACGGGGTTCCATGGGCTGTCCCATGTTGCCCAAACCGAGAAAGCCTAGTGGTCGAATTCCGTTAGCGTAACGCGTTAGTCATTCCGACGCGATACCCACGTCACATTTTGTCGCGGACAGGTCGGAAACGGCCGGAATGCCCAAGCTTAGGTTCGACCCCCGGCCATCCCCAATTTCGTGTCACCCTGAGCTTGCCGTAGACCTCCACGCGTTGCTTCCGCTACCGAAGGGAACTGCCGCCTACCGGGGTTCACCGTTGCGGGTTTCAAGTTACGGCCAGTAGTTATCCACTAGGGCGCCACGGCAAGGCCGGTCGGAACGCCGACGTTGACGACGTCGCGCGGAATCAATTTTGGAAAGGTGAGGGTCAGCCAATCGTGGTCGTTCTCGGCACTGGCGTAGAACAGCTTTTTGCGCCCCGGCACGAAGACGATGCCCGTAACGATATCGAGCATTCCGGCGAGGTTGATCTTGCGCTTCGGGTGCGTCGCCCCCGGCGCGAAGACCGCGAGATACTTCGGCGGGTTATGCGTGAGCGGCTCGCAGGGCACGATCAGGTTCCCCGCGGGATCGAATGCAAGCACGTAGGCGGGGAAAGAGTTTGACGGCAGATCGAGGTTCAAGTTTTCGCCCGTGCCCGAGCCTTCGGTGGGATACTCATAAACGGCGACTTGATAGGTTGAGAACCCGAACCACGAGACGTAAAGGTGATTCTGCGCGTCGAGCGCGACGGCAAACGCGCTCTCTCCTGAAGTTTCGAGCGTGGTGCTCGGCGTGGTGCTGCCTTTCGGAAACTCCGTGACGCTGCCGCCGCCGCTAGGGCCGCCGGCCGCGTTGGCGACGTAGACCGTTCCGTCAGTGCCGACAGCGACGCCGAACGGCGTGTTGACGCCGCTCGTATAGGTGATGCTCGGGGTCATCGAATCGGGCGCATAAACCGTCACGGTGCTATTGCCGCTGTTGGCAACGTAAAGATTGCCACCGGCATCTACGGCCAGCGCTTGGGGCTCGGAGATGCCGTCCGTGATCACGCCAATCGGCGCCTGCGCTTGCCCCTTGCTGGAGTAGATATTCACCTCGCCCTCGCCGGTACTTTGGCTCGAGACGTAAACGAGATTCGCCGAACGTGCCGTTTTGAGCTGGGGCAGGTTCGGGCTGGGCCCGGTCGGGTTGGCTTGCGGGCTGCTGCACGCCGCGAGAATTGCGGCCAATGCCGCCGCGATGGCACGCTTCATCGTTTGCTCCCTTCGAGCTGAAGATTCGGTGCGGTGGCGACGCCGAACGTATCGGTGAGACCACTCGACGAGCCGATCGATTCGAACGCTTTCTTTCCCTTCGGCTTGAAGGCGTAGACGCCGACGCACGGAGCACTCGCGCAGTTGACCGGCACGTAAAGATTGCCGTCGGGGCCGACCTGGAGCTGGAGCGGCTCGTCCAAGAACGGCATCGTATCGATGACGCGAAACGCGTTGTGCGCATGGGGCCGGTATTCGAGCACATAGTTCGAACCGCTCGAGGTGGCCGACACGAAGATGTCGCCCGCGGAATCGAGGCTCACGCCGTTGCCGCCGCTGCCGGTATCGAGACCGTGCAGGTGCAAAGGCTTGGGAGTTGTCGAGCCGGCTCGAATTTCGAACACGTCGGCCGCAAAGGTTTCATCGTTCCAAGCGACGGCGTAGAGGTTATCTTTCGAGTCGACCGTGAGGCCGGCAAGGCCGTTAAAGTCCGACGACGTGATCCTCGAGGCGGGCGACGTGGCACCGGCAGGATAGACGAAGATCGCGGGCGTTTCGAGGCAGTACGCCCCGCAGCTCGAGACGTAAACCGTTCCCTTCGAGTCGACCGCGACGCCGATCGGATAAAAGAGTTCGCTCTGCCACGTCGTGCTGAGAACCTTCGGCGAGCCAGTATAGGGTGGAGCGAACTCCGAAACGTAATCGTCGTTCCCCGACGGTCCGTTGTTCACAACGAAGAGGTCGCCGGACTTATCGACGTCCATTCCGTCTTGAAATGCCGTCAGCCCCGTAATCTGTGCGACTGGGCCGCTCTGGCTCGGATTCGCCAGCGGATAGATGTCGATCGTACCGTTTTCCGTCGGCACGAAGAGCAACTGCGAGGGCAGCGTAGCGGCTCTTGCCTGACCGCGCGCGAGAGGAAGCACGTTTGCACTGCTGAGCATTCCGCCGCCTGGCGCCGCCGCGCCGGAGCAGCTCGCCAATGCGCCGGCGGCGCATGCCGCCATCATAGAGAGAAGTGAGCGTCGCATGACTTATTATCGCCGGGCGCGGGAAAATGCGCATAGGCAATTGCCTACACGATTGCGGGTCCGGCGGCGGGTTTGGCAAAGTCGGCGCTGGAAGCACTGCGCGTGTACCGCCAGCGCAGCTTTGACCCGGCGTACTGTGTCGGGCGGGAAGCCGAACTCTCCGCAGTGCGCAGCCTCGTAGCGGACGCCGCGCTTGGAAATGGCTGCGCGCTGGTATGGATCGGTGCAAGCGGCATCGGGAAAAGTCGGCTTCTTTCGGAATGCGAGCGCCTCAAGCTGCCGGCCACCACCCTGCGGGTGCGCTGCGGCGCCCCGGCGACCTACTCGCCCGACATCTGCGCCCAGATCGTCACGGCGCTTCGGCTTCCGCGGCGTAGTACGAAGGCCCGCGCCGCGCCAGCGGTACTCTCGGCGCTGACCGTACGGGCCAAGCGCCGCCCCGTGGCGATTTTTGTGGACAACCTGCATCTAGCCGGTGGTGCGGAGCGCTCGTTCGTCGAAGCGCTCGCGGCACGCGCGCGGCACCAGCGGCTCGTCATCGTCGCCTGCACGCGCCGCGATACGGCGCTACCGGCGCAGTTGATTCGCGAACTTCCTCCGCTCGACGACGCCGCGATGGAGCTCTTGATTCGCGGTCTCTCCGAAAAGCGCTCGCTGGACAATGAAGGCTTGCGAGCGATTCTCGCAACGGCGCAAGGCAATCCACGCCTAGCGATCGAGCTGGCGCAAAGCGACACCGCCGACGACGGCACGGTGACGCTCGTGCCGCCGAGCGCTCACGATCTCCTCAGGGAGTTTCGCGAAGCGCTGTCGCAAGACGACTACGACATCGTCGCGGCATGCAGCGTCGTCGGCGCGGAGTTCGACGGTGAGTGGATCTCGGAGGTGACCGGGCGGTCGCGTGCCGAAGTCGCCGACGCCCTGCAACGCGCGAGCGAAGCCGGCCTTCTCGGAAAGCCGGCGGGCTCGCCGAAATGGCTCGCGTTCCGCCAGATCGCCGTGCGCAACGCTATCTACGCGTCGATCATTGCAATCAAGCGCCAGATCATCCATGAGCGCATCGTCGAACGGCTCGTGAGAGAGCGCGGCGGAAGCGCAAAGATTGACGCATTGCTCGGCCTTCACGCCGAAGTCATCGCGAAGCACGAACTTGCCGCCGAGGCTTTTTCGCGAGCCGCGGATGGCTTCCGCGATGCCGGCGCCTTTGCCGCCGCGGCCGAATTGCACCTCCGCGCCGCCGCCAACGTGCCGCTTGGCGACGAGCGCTGGCTCGCGCTCATGCGTCAGGCAATGCGGTGCTATCGCAGCAGCAGCGATTGGAAGCGCGTGAACTCGCTCGCCGAGTCGGTGCTCGCGCATGCTGCAGCGGACGCAAACGTTGCCGCAGCGGCGCTCGAGGATCTGTTTTACGCACACCTCAACGACGGCAATCGCGAGGCCGCCGAAGGCGTCGCCGAACGGATTGCGGGCCTGGGCCTGCCCGCTAGCGGGACGCGTGGCCAAATCGCTCGGCTGATCCTCGCCTATGCGTTCTGCTATTCGGGGATGACCGCGAAGGCGCAGCGTCTCGTGGAGATGGTGGAAGCCCAGGGAATCGACGACCCCGAACTGCGGCTGCGCTATTTGATCGCAACGGTCGAAATCGAGGCGCTGGTTGCGCCGCTCGAGCGCACCCTGAAAGTTGTCGACGAAGCGGTCGAGATCGCGCGCGGCCTCGGTGTCCGCGGAACGGTCTTCGCGGCGGGAACGGGCGCCGAAATCGCTTGCCGTTACGGCGATTTGGCTCGGGCTCGCGAATACGTCGAACGCGCCGAGAGGATCGCGGAGCAGCGGCCCGGCTCGGCCAATGATCTGCTGCGCGGTGTCGTTAAAGAGCGCACGCGGATCGCCATGCTCGCCGGCGATCTGCCGGCGGCGCGCGAGCTCGTGCGGGCGAATATCGGCTGGCGCGCGACGGGGCGTCTCAACGAGTCGTTCGACGCGGGCATTGCCGTAAGCCTGGGAATGCGCATTGGCGATCTCGCCCTGGTGGACGCGTTTTTCGATCCACGGTTGCTGTACGACTCCGTCGCAGCCCAGGAAGCCGAAGCGTGCGGCTTGCTCCTACCCGGGTTCGCCGAGGTGATGCTGCTGCGCGGTATGGCAAAGGAACTCCGCGGGGCGCTTGAACGCTGCGTCGGTGACGCGCTGATCGATCCATACACGTCGATTCAACTCGCCGCGACGCGCCACGCGCCGCTGGAATGCAGCGCGGCTGCGGTCGAGCAGGTGGAGCGATACTTCGCGAACGCTATTGCGCCGTCAGCCGCGGCACACGTCGCGCTCGCGCGCGCCACGCTGTTGCGGCGCAGCGGTCGTCACATTGCCGCGGCAGAGCTGGCGGGTGCCGCTGCCGTGCGATTTCGGGCGCTGGGGTGGGCGCTTTACGAGGCGGCCGCGCTCGAGCTTGCCGGAAACCTGCGCTCGGCTTCCCGTCTCTACCGCGAGTGCGGCGCCGTCTCCGACGTCGCCCGTCTGGCCACCGGCGAGAAGCGCAAGCTGAGATACGCGGCGTTCGGGGCGCGTCTCTCGCCGCGCGAACGCGAGGTCGCGCGACTCGTCGCCGCAAAGCGTTCAAATCGGGATATCGCGCTGGCCCTGGACATCAGCGTGCGTACCGTCGATCATCACGTCGAGGCGGCGTTTAGCAAACTTGGCATCCGTAATCGCTGGCAGCTCGATGCGGATATGCTCGAACCGCGCCCGAATCGTAGACCGGCATAACGCGCGAAAGCGCTTCAATGCAGGTGCAGCATCGAGCGACTCCATAGGCCAGCGCGGGTTCGACCCAGCGACACCATGAAAACCCCGACCTTGGTGCTCTCAAACGTTTAGGTTCGGAGGGCTGGGTTTGACTCTCCCCTAACGGGATATCACAGAGTAAATTTATGGAATCTCGCATGGCAATCGGCGACTTCTCCCGGGCGACGCATCTGAGCGTGAAGGCATTGCGCCACTATCACGACGTGGATCTGCTCATGCCCCTAGACGTGGATCGGCAGACCGGATATCGTTTCTACGGCGTCGATCAGATCAAAGACGCACAGGTTATTCGGCATCTACGAAAGCTTGAGATGCCCGTCGATCAAGTCAAGGCGGTCCTGCGGGCCGGGGATCAGCCCGAGCGCAACGAGATTATCCTCGCACACCTTAAGCGTATGGAAGCTCAGCTTGAAAGCACGCGGCAAACCGTTTCGCTTCTCCGCGCAATGCTCGACGAAGCTGCTCCAGGCAAGATAGAACACCGCTTCCTCCCGCTCACCCTCGCCGCAGCCGTCACCGAAATCGTACGGTTGGACGCGATCGACGGCTGGTGGTCCGAGGCCTTCGCAGAGATCTATCGTGTGCTACGCGCAAGAGGACAGGAACCCGCCGGCCCGGGCGGAGGTCTTTATGCGACCGAACTGTTTACCGACGAGATCGGAGAGAGCACGATCTATGTACCAATTTCGAAACGGATCGAGCAGTGCGGCCGAGTTCGAGCGATCGAGGTTCCGGCAGCGGAACTCGCCGTTGCGGTACATCGCGGGGCGCTCGCCGGTGCCGGACCTTCGTACGCGGCCCTCGGCAGGCACGTCGCCGAGAATGCTTTGGGCGCGGACGGCCCGATTCGCGAACGCTACGTCGAAGTGTTTGGAAGCTCCACGAGCGACACGGTGCTCACGGAAATCTGCTGGCCGATCTCCAAAGCAAAGCGGGTTTTGCGCTAGCGTTCGCCGCGTTTCCGATGGCCTCGGCGGCCGAACTAGAAGCCCCCGTCTCACGGAACTCGACGGTGTGTAGCCGCTCCCGGGGGTTGACTCTCCCGTAACGGGATGCTGGAGAATCAGCATATCGAACTTCCAGTCAAGGATAACGTGGAGGCAAACAGTGCTGGAGAAGGACAGGCAAGCCATCGTTTCCATCGTCAAAGAAATGGCAGAATCCATGAGCGGTGCGCAAAGCACTCGACATTGGGCGTCAGACGCGCTCTGGTTCGACATTCCACCTTTCGCCTCGAAGGGCGTTGGACCGGCAAGAGCGATGTTCGACCGCGTATTTGCGGGCTTCGAGTCCTGTCACGTCGATATCCTCGACACCATTGTGACGCTAAACGGCGATATGGGCGTCGTGTGCACGGTGCAAAGGGTGAACATCGTCCTCAAAAACGGCACTGCCAAGCAAGTAATTGCGCGCGAAACGGACTGCTTCGAAAGGCGTGAAGGCGAGTGGCAGCTCGTTCATCAGCATGCCTCCGTCCCATCGGGCGGAGACTGGGATGGAACGATAACCGTGGCCTAAAGCGCTACAGAAACGTACCGCAGCGGCGTAAGTCGCGGCGAGAATGATCGCGTCGTAATTTTACGAAGCACGCGAAAATGAGCTCGCCCATCACTGTTTTTACCGCGAAGAAAATCGTAACGATGAACCCGGCGCAGCGCGAGGCTGCGGCGGTCGCCGTGCGCGACGGCTCCATCTTGGCGGTCGGATCACTGAACGACCTGCAGCCCTGGTTAGAAGGGCAGCGATACGATCTCGTGCGCGATTTCGAAGGGAAGGTGATGCTCCCGGGGTTGATCGATCCGCATCTTCATCCGTTCATGGCGGCGGCGATGATCATGACCGATATGATAACCGCGTTCGAATGGCGGCTTCCGTGGGTCACGATCAAACCGGTTCGCGGAAACGTAGCCTACATCGGCGAGCTTCATCGCATCGAGCAGGCAAAAAGCGACCCTGCCGAACCGCTCGTGAGCTGGGGGTACCATCCATTTTGGCACGGCGCCGTCGCCCGTGCCGATCTCGACGCCGTCTCCGAGTCGCGGCCGATCGTCGTGTGGCACCGCTCCGCACACGAGATGTTCTTCAATACGGCCGCACTTCGACACTGGGACCTTACCGAAGAGGAGGCGCGCTCCCACTCATGTGTCGACTATGCCACGGGGCACTATTGGGAATCCGGCATGGTTGAACTCGCCGCGGCAAAGCTTCCGCCGTACATGTTCGATCGGACGCGCTTTCTCGCCGGAATGGCCCGCGCGCGCGACGTCGTTCGCTTCGGTGGGATTACGACGATTGCCGAGATGTCGTTCGGCATCACCGACCCCGATCTCGAATGGCTGGGACCCCAAGCGGTGCTCGATCGCGACGACGTCCCGTTCAGAACGTTTTTCGTCGCCGACGCAAAGACGCCGACGATGAAGCTCGGCGCGGAGCAAGCTCTCGCGTGGGTCGATGGGCTGCCGCAGCGCAACACTCGCCGCTTGCGTTTTGGACGCCATATCAAGCTTTTCGCAGACGGCGCGTTCTATTCGCAGGGGATGAGAATCGGCTGCGCCGGCTACATCGACGGTCATCAGGGTGAGTGGATGACTCCCCTCCCGCTCTTCGAGCAGCTCGCGAGGACGTTTTGGCACGCCGGGTACCAGATTCACGTACATACCAACGGCGATGAGGGCCTGGCGATGGTTCTAAGCACGCTGCAACTGCTTCAGGATTCAAAACCTCGCGTGGACCATCGGTTTACGATCGAGCATTTTGGCTACGGCACCGATGACCAGGTTGTCAAGCTGGCGCGTTTGGGCGCGATCGTCTCGGCGAATCCATACTACATGTACGAGCTGGGTGACGAGTACCTCAACCGGAGCCTAGGGTGCGACCGGACCTCGCAGATGGTGCGGATCGGCAGCGTTGCCCGCGCCGGCGTTCCGCTCGCGTTGCACTCGGATTTCGCGATGGCGCCTGCCCAGCCGCTGCGCCTTGCGCAGATCGCGATCACTCGCCGCACCGCCGGCGGCGCGGAGCTGGCTGAAAACGAGCGACTGACGCTTGACCAAGCGCTTCGCGCGATAACTATAGACGCGGCCTTCGTACTCGGGCTCGAGGACGAAATCGGCAGCATAGCGTCGGGAAAGCGCGCCGACTTTACCGTCCTCGACGCGGATCCCTACAGCATAGATGTGGACTCTCTTGCCGACATCCCGATTACCGGCACGATATTCGAAGGGGAATTCTTTGCGCACCAATTCGCAAGCGCCGCATCAGGCTCGAATGCGTGATACGAAGAGGACGCCTACGGTCGCCGACAGCCAGCGTCGCACCCGGTTCCAGAAAGCGCCGTCGTACGGATGCCCAAAGCTGGCCCAAGCGTAAAACGCTTGCACGGGTCGGGGCGCCGCCGCTATCATCCGGACTCCGAACTGGCCGAACCTCTCCGAGTAAACGGCCTGGAGCAAAGAGATGACGACGACGAGCGCAAAGACGATAATGGTGAATGTCTTGGGTTCCACGGTGCCTCCCACGATCAATTACTACGCGAGCACGGGACATTCCTAAGCGCGGGCTTCTGCACCCGAACCCGAAGAAAGGCAGCATGAGGCGTATTCTTGCCGCGCTCGCCCTGATCGCGGTCGTCCCCGGGTGCACGCGCGGTGCCGGGCAGGCCGGCCCTGCGCATGTTCTGCGAATCGCTTACGCGGGTGACCCAAACTCGCTCGTTCCGTTCGTAGCGATCGACCAGGAAATTATCGCGCTCGATACGCTGTTCTGCCAGACCCTCGTCGGACTCTCTGCCGATAACCGCGACATCCCGATACTGGTAACGCGGATTCCCTCGCGCCAAAACGGCGACATCTCTGCCGACGGAACGGAAATCACCTACCACCTTCGGTCCGGCGTCCGCTTCGCCGACGGCGTGCCGTTGACGTCGGCCGACGTCGCGTTTACCTATCGCGCGATCTTCGATCCTCGCAATCGCGCAACATCGGTGGAACCCTATCGCCGTATCGTCTCGTTGACGGCGCCCGATCCACAGACCGTCGTGATTCGCTTGCGCGCGCCGTGGAACGCCGCCGTGCGCGTCCTCTTCGCGCAGGCTGACTACGTATACGGCATTCTCCCCAAGCACGCGTTTACCGATACGAAAGTCGTCGGAACGCCATGGGAAAATGAGCCGTTCGGCAGCGGTCCGTTCCGCGTGAAGACGTGGCTGCGCGGCGATCGAATCATCCTCGAGCCAAATCCGTACTTCCGGCCGCACCCGAAGCTCGCGCAGATCGTCCTGCAGATCGTCCCGAACCTCAACTCGAACTTTGTCTCCCTCCAGTCGGGCGCGGTGGATGTCGGGACGCTGACGCCCGACAACGTCGGCGAAGCGGACCGCACGCGTGGCCTCCGTGTGGCGAAGATCCCGGAGAACGCTACCGCTTTGCTCTACCTTCAAACGCAGGCCGGCCCGACTCGCGACCGGCGCGTTCGCCGCGCGATCGCGGCAGCGCTGGACTACCGCGCGCTTGCCGGCGCCTGGCGAAACGTCTACCCGGCCGCGACCTCGTTCTTTCCGCCGCCGATCGTCCAGTGGGAGGCCACACCGATCCCCGCTTACGCTCACGATCCCGCCGCGGCCGCCCGCGAGCTTGACGCGGCCGGCTGGCGGCTCGAACACGGCGTACGCTATAAGGACGGCAGGCCGTTCACCGGTCTGCTCGGGGTCAACTCGGAGAATCCGATCAACGTTCGCATCGCGACGCTTGTCCAAACCCAGCTCGCCGCGGCGGGCATGCAGCTAACGCTTAAGTCGAATCCCTCGCGGATCTGGTTTAGCCCTGAAGGGCTTCTGCGCAACGGAAAGGCGGCGATCGCCGGCGAGGTCTGGGTCGGCGGCAGCGACCCGGAAGAGTCGCTGAACCTGCGCTGCGTCCAGGCGGTGCCGGGCGACGATAACCACTCGTTCTACTGCTCGAAGCGCTTCGAGGCGCTCTTCAGCGACCAGTCCAGCACGCCGAGCCGGGATCAGCGGGAGCGCGACTTCAATGCCATCGCCCGCCTGATCCACCAAGACGTCCCGGTCATACCCCTTTACTATGAAGACCGCCTGATCGGGCTGCGCACGCGCGTCAGCGGCTACCGGCTCAACATGCTCTGGATTCCCGTCGACCCCGCAGATTGGGACGTGCGGTAGGCGGGACGATAACCCGTCAACGGACCGGTACGTTTTGGTACGCCGGGCCCGCTACCATGGGTCCATGACAGTCGTATCGAGCATTACCGCCTCCACGGACCGCGTCCGGGTATTGATCGTCGACGAGGAGCTCCTCTTCGGACGGGCACTCGCCTACGTACTAGCCGACGACCCCCACATCAGCGTTGTGGGCGTCGTTCCGGGCCGCCACGCGGTCCTCGCCCCCGCCGTAGACGTCGTCGTCATCGACATCGACACCGACGACGTAGGCGATATCGTCAACAGCTTCAAAAAAGACTCCGCCACGACGAAGATCTGCGCGCTTTCCGCACACACTCAAGGCGAGCTCATGCAGCACTGCCTCGCGATCGGGGTCGACGCCTATATCGTCAAGGATTCGTCGCTGCAGGAACTCCGCGCCGCAATCAAAGCCCTCGGTGCGGGATCGAGCTACGTCGATCCGCGCGTGGCCGCGTCGCTGCTGCGCCGGCGCGCGCCGTCGGGAGATCGCGGCAAACACGAGCTTTCGCCACGCGAGATCGAAGTCGTCCGTCTGCTGGCCAAGGGCCTCTCGAATCGCGAGATCGGCCGGCAGTTGGTCTTAGCCGAAAAAACGATCAAGAACCACGTCAGCAACGTCTTCGCAAAGCTGCACTGCTCGACGCGTTCGCAAGCCGCGGTGTACGCCGTTCGCAACGGTTTGGCCGGAAGTCCGCAGGCGTAGCCGCGCTACTCCAGCTGCGACTCCCAGTCCGCGGGAACTCTGCCCCGCGGGCCGGGGGTCGGCTGATCTTTCGGGTGCGAATGCGGGGGCGCCAAGTGCGGCCCGGACATAAACTCCTCGCTTGGATAATTGTAGAACCACGCTTCGCCCGGTTCGAAGCTGGCGATGACCGGGTGGCCGGTCGAACGGAAGTGTCCGGTGGCGTGCTTGCCCAACGATTGATCGCAGCAGCCGATGTGCCCGCACTGCGCGCAGCGGCGCAAGTGAAACCACCAGCTATCCTCCGCGAGGCACTCGACGCAGCCGGTGCCGGAGGGCGGAACGCTCGGATCGATGCCTTCTATCTTTTCGCTCACGGGCTTCTAGTTCGCTGGCGGCACGCAATCCGCTTCCGTGCGCTTTCGTACGCCTGCGGCGCTAGGATGGAGTCATGAAGATCTCGGCCGCACTCTCATTGGCGATCGTTTGCGCCTTTGGCTGCCTCCAGCCGGCGGCCGCGCACGGCGACGGCAGCCTGTTGCCGGCGCTGCAGGCGCGCTACAAGATTCTGCAAGCCGCCGTGAGCGCCGGCGACGCCGGGTCGCTCTCGACGATCCTTGCGCCGCATTTCGTCGGGATCGACGTTGCGGGCGAAACCGACGGCACGAAGGCGTTGCTCGGCGGCCTCGAGCTGGACCAGTCCGGGCCCGCTACCCTCGCGATGACGATCTCCTCGCCCAAAGAGCGCGGCGATTCGCTGACGGTTCGCCGGCAGCTCGAGATCAAGGCGCGCAATCCAGGCGTCTTCGAAGACGCGCGCAGCCTCGAGTTTATCGCGTATTCCATCGACACGTGGGTCAAAGTCGACGGAATCTGGCTGCTTGCGAAATCGACGGCCCAGCAGCTCGCCTACTACGTCGACGGCGAGCAGATCGCGCGCGACGTGCGCGCACAGTGACGTTCCGGGAGTAATCTCAAGGAGAATGAGATGCGTACTCTATTCCTGGCGGCAGCAATGTTGTTCGTGATGACCGGCTGTTCGAGTCAAGCCTCGAGCGATTCAAAGCATCCGGCCGCCGTAGTACCGGATTACCCCGGTGCGGCAACCGACTCGAGCGGCGTTCTCTTGACCGGCGACTCGTTCGATCGGGTCTACCGCTGGTATCGGAGGAACTTGCCCCTGGGCTCCGAGCGATCGCACACGAGCACGCCGATTCAATCGGCGGTCTTCGTAACCGGTACGCAAAGCTCGGGTGAGAAATCCATCACCCTCACACTGGAAGGCGATAAGACGATGATTATCGTCTCGACGTTCAATTCGTAGCGACCAGCGTTGCGCGCGGCTACTCTTTCTGCGGTTTTGGGAGATAGCGCAGGTCGTCGGGCCGATAGCGCTGCTCGATCGTCTCTCCGTCGGGTTTTTTATGCCGGACGACGACCGAACGGGTGTCGACCTCGATCACTTCGCCTTCCATCCCCAGATTTTCGATGAACACGCGGTCTCCGAAGCGTAATTCAGCCATTCGCGGCTAGTTCAGCCGCTTTCTATGGCTTCCTGGCCGAGCTGACGTGATAAAACGACCCGCCCTTACGTTAGGGTGAGGGGCCTGGTCCAATTTCGGCGGCTCCATCGCAAAGCACGAGCTTTGTTTACGAAAGGGAGCAAGTTAGGAATGCGGATCTCAAGCCAGTACAAATGGAGTCTCGGCCTTCTCGCCGGCGTCTCGCTCTTGACCGCGTGCGCGGGATCGCCGACGGCGGGCGGTATGGGTGCGACGGGAGCCTCCAATCCGCTGCTTCCGCAGGCGGCCGAACGCAGCGGCCGGCGCCCAATCGACTTGGGCAGCGTCGCAATATCGCACGTCGTCATTATCATTCAAGAGAACCGGAGCGTCGACGATCTCTTCAACGCCTTGCCCGGCGCCGACACCGCACACGCGGGCCGCAACGCCGCGAACCAAAGCGTCCCGCTCGCGCCCGAGCTGCTCACGGCGCCGTAGGATCTGAGCCACCGGCATACGGCCTGGAAGGTCGACTATGCCAACGGCAGCATGAACGGATTCAGCCGAGGGTCTTCAGAGTGCGATCGTCATTCAACCTGCCCGCGTCCCGACGTGCGTGCGTATGCCTACGTGCCGCAGGACGAGGTGCAGCCCTACTATACGATGGCGCAGGCCTACACGTTCGCCGATAGGATGTTCGAGACGAATCAGGGACCGAGTTTCCCGGCGCATCAGTACCTGATCAGCGGCACCTCCGCGATTGCCGACGGATCCGATCTCCGCGCCTCCGAGAATCCGCGGGCGAAAGGCGGCAAAGCCGCCGGCGGCTGCGACTCGCCGGCCGGCTCGACGGTTGCGGTGATCGATCCCAGCGGATCTGAAAACCAAAGCGTCTATCCGTGCTTCGCGCGCACGGCGCTGATGAACGAACTCGATACGGCCGGCCTCACGTGGCATTACTATCAGCAGAACCCCGGCCCAGGTCTGTGGAACGCGGTCGACGCGATCCATTCGATCTGGAACACACCCGACTATACCAACGTCATCCATCCGTCGGCGCAGGTATTGACTGACATCAACGAGGGACATCTCGCAAACGTTACTTGGATCACGCCGAGCGGCAAGTCATCGGATCACGCCGGCAAGACCAACGGAAGCGGTCCGTCGTGGGTCGCGTCCATCGTCAATGCGATCGGCTCCTCTCCGGACTGGAGGTCGACCGTCATCTTTGTAGTCTGGGATGACTGGGGCGGCTGGTACGATCACGTGAAGCCTCCACTCTACAATTCCTACGAACTCGGTTTTCGCGTTCCGCTGCTCGTGATCTCACCGTACGCGAAGGCGGGTTATATCTCGCACACGCAGCACGAATTCGGCAGCATCCTCCACTTCACCGAAGAGAACTTCGGCTTGCCGTCGATGGGAACGACCGATGCGCGCGCCGACGATCTCTCCGACTGTTTTAACTTCGCGCAAGCGCCCAAGCGGTTTGTGACGATCCCGGCCCCATTGCACGCCCAGTACTTCCGCAACGACCACGACTCCCCAAACGACGTGCCGGACACCGACGAGTAGCCGCTTTACCTGCTACCGCCAGCGATGGCGGCAGGCGCTAATGCCTGCCGCGATTCCATCGGCAACCGCTTTCGAGCTATTCGGCGTCTCGGTTTTTGTTTCGAAACCGCTGTCATCCCACGCGTACCACCCGATGTAGGCTGCACCGAACGCGCAGAAGGCGTTGGCCTGGTCGCGCATCTCCGCGCGCGTGAGCCCGGGCTGATAGTAGCGCTTCTCGTACGATCCGCCCCACGCCTGACCGATGCCGTACAGCGGCGTCTTCGCACTCTTCCAACCGTACTTCGTGAGGCTTCGCTGCATCGCCGGAAGTAACGCCTTCATGCTCCAGTCCAACCGCTTACCCAACGACGGATGCCGCCGGCCGAACGGCGAGTAGTTGTACCAGCCGACCACGTCGCAGCCGCCGTCGGAGTAGTTTGCGGCCGTACCCGGATCCCAGTCGACGCGCCCCGGCCGCGCGATGCCAGCGCCGAAGCCGCAGATCGCCGCGCGCCCGGGCGTTTTGACGACGATCAGCGCGTGAATCTTCCGCAACAGCTCGCGTCCGCTGCCTGGATCCCAACCCGGCCAGTCGTCGAGCACCCAGTAACCGGTGACGTAGTCGCGTCGCGCATCGGTGGCGAGCAGTGCGCCGGCGTCGCGCAGGACGACGGCCTCGTCTTTGATGCGCGGGTTCTCGTCGGTGCGGCAGTAGTCGTTGTACGCGTAGCTGCCCGGCGGGGGCTTGACGGTATGCGTTCGGTGGCACTCCCAATAGAACAGCAGCGACGAAATTGCGCCGTCGACCACATCGATCGAATGCGCCCGCAGCGCCGTCTCGAGCGCGCTGTGCCGCGATGGCGCGCCGCCGTAGAGGATCGTGGTGTTCACGCCTTCGCCGGCGGCCGTTGCCGCGCGTTTGGGGGTGTCTACGCTGAAGCCGATGATTGCGTGCGTGCGCAGACCCGGGTTCACCCTCTGCGCCTGCGGGACGAAAGTCGCGAGAGGGGCAACGCTCGGTGCCGCCGTGCAGCCGGCGAGTGCGAGGGTTAGCGCCGCCGCGCCACGCATCGCCTATTGCTTCGCGTGCGGTGCGACGATCGAAGCGAGCATATCTGGCGTTCCCGCGATTCGCTCGAGGTGGGGATACCGGATACCGTTGTGATAATCGAGCGAGAGCGTCTGGAACCAGCCGTTCTGCGAAGTGATCAGCGTGATCGCCGCCGTTTGGTTCTGCGTTTTTTTGAGGACGTACGAGAGCACCTCAGGTGAGAACGCTTGATTGTTGACGGCGAGCACGCGCATCCCGGGTGCGAGCCCGGAGCGCCAAGCCGGCGATCCTTCGCGGACGTCGCTGACGACTCCGGTCGCACTCAGATCCGCGCCGTAGGAATACCAGCCTTCGATTTCGTGGCTGTCGGCGCTCTCCGCTGTCAGGAAGTCGTTCGGTTTTGAGGTGTAGACCATCTTCCAGCCGGCGCGCGCGAGCTCGTCCGTGGGCGGGTGCGTCGTCGGATGGTAGACGTATTTTTCGAAGTAGCCGTGCCAATCGTACGGCTCGACTTGCTCCAGGAGAGCCTCGACCTGCGCGCGCGTGTACGTCTTTACGATCGGACCCGTTACCGCCGGGGCGGTGAAGAGATGCAGGAACGTGTCGAGCGAATGTGCTCCATGCGAGCGCTCGCGAATGATCGTATCGACGTCGAGCCAAACCAGCTCGCCCTCGGTATAAAAGTCGCCGGCGTGGCGACGAATTGCGCCGTACTGGCCGCGCGCGAGATAGAAGTACGGTGCGCCGGTCGTCAGGTCGATCAGCGGCGTAGTCGTTCTGCCGGTCTCGTAGTCCATCTCGGAATACACGGTCGCGAGATACTCCGGATAGAGCTTCGGCTCACGAATCCCGCTGCGAAATGAGAGAAGATCCCCGAGGTACTGGTTCATGCCTTCGTACACCCAAAGGAGATCGGTGCGCATCGGCACCTGAAAGTTGGGCGTCGTCAGGTCGTCCGGACGGCGGTACTTTCCGTTCCACGAATGGGAGAACTCGTGGGTGATCAAATCGCCGCCCGAAAGCGATTCGTCGCGGCTGGTCAAGAAATCGGCGGGCGCCCGATCGTCGCTCGACTGATGGTGTTCGATGCCCTGAAAGCCGATCTGGTCGCTCAGCGTCAGCAGCGCGTGGTAGTCGTCGAAGTGGCGCGATCCGTACATCGCGAAGGCTTCGGCAGGTACGCGCTGGTAGGCGTGCAGCAGGCGCGAGCTGATGTCGAGATCTTGCGGATGATCCGCGAACGCATCCATCTGCACGAACGCGCTGCCTTCACGCCACAAGTCCCACTTTTCGACGAATCGTCCCATATCGAGGGGCGAATCGACGAGCATGTTGAGCGGCGTCAGCGCGAAGTCGACGCGATTGCCGCTCTGCGATGCGCCGCGCAGCGCGGTTCCATACTCCCACCCCGGCGGCAGAATGATCGATGGCTTAATGAAATATTGATGAGAGTTGACGCCCTCTTGGTAGAGCAAGGAGCGATTCCAATTCACAATGGCAAGCGAATGCGTCGACATGTAATCACCCGGCGCGTTCATCAGGACGTCGAAGGCGACGTCGATCTCACGGACGCCCGCCGGAACGTCGACGTGGAAGGCGTACAGATCGACCGAGTCGCGGCGCCAGTCCAGCAGTGTCCCGCCGGCGGAGATCCGGAGCGCCGCCAGATCGTTCAGCGGGCCCGTCGGACCGTGCTCGCCGGGGATCCACTTCGGATAGACCACGGTAAACGGCCCCGGTGCGGCCGGGAGGCGCTCGCGGGTCTCCAAGAAGCCGTCTGAGGCTCGGGAGGCGTCGAGCACGAGCGTAGCGGGGTTCTGCTCGGTAGCATGGGACGGCTTCGCGACGAAGTCGGCGGCCGAGGCGGCCCCTGGCGCAAGGATGGCAAGTGCGAGAATAAGGAAGACGCGTGGTCGCAACATACGAACTCCGGTTCGCATGGCCGGTGAGAGGCCCTTCCTGCGATTTGGCGGCGGCGCGGCAGGTCCACTTGCCGCAGACCACCAAAAGGCTATCGCTTTCTGTAACTCCCTTTCCTTATTCGAACGGAGGTCGCTCTCCACGTGAAGATCGTGGTGACGGTTAAGCTTGTTCCGAACCCGAACGCCGAAAAGCGCATCGATCCGCAAAACAAACGGCTCGTTCGCACGGGCGTGGAAACCGTCCTCAATCCCTACGACGAGTACGCGCTCGAAGCCGCGCTGCAGCTCAAAGAACGCATCGGCGGCGACACGACGGTGACGATTTTTTCTATGGCTCCCGACTCGCTCAAAGAGGGACTCCGCCGCGCGTTGGCGATGGGCGCCGACGACGCCGTCGTTCTCAGCGACGCGGGCCTCGAAGGAAGCGACGTTTGGGCCACCGCCGCGGCGATGGCCGCCGCGCTTCGAACGCTGCCGTTCGACCTGCTCATCGTCGGCGGCTTGACCGACGACAGCAGTACGGGCGCGGTGCCCGGCGCGCTCGCCGAGCACCTCGGGCTGCCGTGCATTACCAACGCCCGCAAGATCGAGATCGCAGCAGGCGCGATCGAAGTCGAGCGCGAGACCGACACCGGCTATCAGACGGTCCGCGGGCCGCTGCCGGCGCTCATGACCACGGCGCTGACGTTCGCCGAGCCGCGCTACGCATCGCTCAAGGGCATCATGGGCGCCAAGAAAAAGACGATCGCCACGAAGACGCTGCAGGATCTGTCGCTCGACGTCCCGGTCGGCGAGGCCGGCTCGAAAACCGAGTTGCGAAGCTTTGCGCCGCCGCCGGCGCGCGGCAAGGGCAAAACGATCGAAGCCGCCGACGGGGCCGCCGGCGCTCGCGCGATCTTCGATTTCCTCGCCGAAAAGAGGCTCGTGTAAAGCGTGAAAAACGTCATCGTTTACGCGGAGAACCGGCGCGGGCAGAGCCGAAAGGTTACTTTCGAGCTCGCGAGCGAAGCCGCAAAGATCGCCGCCGCGATGGGCGGCGTGGCGCATGCGGTCGTCCTCGGTCCGGAGTCCGCGCGTTTGGCCGAGCAGTTGAAGAGCTATCCGCTCGAAAGCATTCTTCTCAGCGAAGATCCCGACGTCGAGAGCTTTCTGCTCGATCCGATCGTCGATTATCTGACGGCCGCCGCGCAGCGCATCGGGCCATCGCTGATTTTGATTCCCAACACGCTCTCCGGGCGCGACGTCGCAGGCCGGCTAATGGTGCGGTTGGCGGCCGGGATGGTGGCCGACGTCGTCGACTTACAGCTCGACGGCGATGCGGTCGTCTGCACCTCGCCGAAGCTCGGCGGTGCGCTCGTGACGCGGTGTGCGCTGCGGCCTGGAGAGTACGGCGTGGTGACGATTCGGCCCAACGCCTTCGCGGTGCAGACGTCCGGCGACGGCGCGCGGATCGAACCGCTCGAGCGGCCGGCAAAGAGCTACGCAGCCAAGATCGAGACCGATGTCGAGGAAGGCTCGAGCGAGCTCGCGCTCGAGGAAGCTCCGGTCGTCATTGCCGGCGGCCGCGGACTTGGTGGTCCGGAACCGTTCGATACCTTGCTCAAGCCGTTGGCGCAGGCGCTCGGCGGCGCGGTCGGTGCCTCCCGCGCCGCAGCCGATGCGGGCTGGGTGCCGTATAATCTACAGATCGGACAGACTGGAAAAACGGTGACCCCTGCACTCTATATTGCCGTCGGCATCTCCGGCGCGATCCAGCACAAGGTCGGCATGCGCGCCTCCGGCACGATCGTTGCCATCAATAAAGACGCTGCTGCGCCGATCGGCGAATTCTCCAATCTCCTGGTAGTAGGGGATGCCTTCCGCATCGTCCCCGAGCTGACAAAACTCATCGAAACCGCTAAAGGACAGCATTCTTGAAACGATACTCACTCATTGCACTGATCGCTCTGGCCTTCGCCGTTGCGATGGCGATAACGGCCCCGTCCGCGCAGGCCAAGAGGTCGAGCGCGACGCCGAGCCCGTCGCCGTCGCCCTCGGCGCTGCCCACTGCGAGTCCGGAGCCGCCCTCGGTCGCGATTCCCCGGCTGGTCGCAAAGCTCAAGGCGAATCCGACCGATCAGCTCGCAATGACGCAGCTTGCCGCCGAATATCTCCAGGTCAGCCGCCCCGACATTACCGTTCAGTATACGCAGCACTTGCTGCAGCTCGGTGACAAATCGGCACAGGTTTTCTACTACGACGGTCTCGCGCAGGTGCAGCTTGGCAACGGGGCCGCGGCGACCTACGATCTCGAACAAGCGGCTAATCTCGATCCGACGAATCTGCAGATTCTTGCCGCGCTCGCCGATATCTATCTGCGGCAAAATCGTGCCTCCGACGCCGAACGCGTGGCAAAACGGGCGGTGACGTTCAACAAGAACGACTCCGGTGCGCTTATGACGCTTGGCAGCGTCTACGCCTCCGAGCAGCACTTCGACGATGCGCGCGCAGAGTTCGAGGCGGCTCTCGCGCTCAGTCCGAAGGATCCGGCGCCGCTCTTCCAGGTCGCGACGACCTACGCTCAGCAAGACAATATTCCGATGGCGCTCCAGACCGTAGCCCGTGCGCTCGCGATCGATCCGCGGAACATTCAGGCGCTCGTCTTCAAGGCCGATCTCTACGCGCGCCAGCACGACGATGCCCACACGAGCGAAGCCTACGACGATGCGGTCGTAGCCGCCCCGACCGACGACGAAAAAGTCGCGATCCTAGTTCGTAAGGCGAGCTATTTCATCACGGAGAAGAAAGATTCGCAAGGCGTCGCGATCTTCCAGCAGGTTACCCAGCAGTTCCCGAAGGTCCCCGCCGGCTTCTCGGCATTCGGCGACTACTACGCCTCAGTGCGCCAGTATCCGCAAGCGATGGCGCAGTGGCAGGCGGCGCTGGCCATCGATCCCAACACCTCCGGCGCGCTGCTCGGAATGGGTGAGATCTCGCTGCTCGGCGGCAAGGTCGGCGATAGCGTCTCGTATCTGAAGAAGTACACGCAGATCTCGCCGGACGCGCAGGGTTTTGCGCTGCTGGGCCAAGCGTACTCGCGCCTTCACGACTACACGAGCGCCCGCGATGCCTGCGGCAAGAGCTTCGAGATCCAGCGCTCGCCGGCGACGCTGGGCTGCGTTGCCGGCGCCGACTTCGAGCTGAAGAACTACAAGGAGGCGGCCCAGATCTTCGACGCGATGGATAAGGCCTCGAAGAACTACCTCGATGGGGATCCGCAGATGCTCTTCATCGCCGCGAAGTCGTACGCAGCGGCGAATCAATGCTCGAAGGCTACAGCTGCATATAAACGGCTGCTCGCCATACCGGGGCTGAAGAAGGACACGAAGGCGTATAAGCAAGTGCACGAAGCCGCCGCCGATCCGTGCAAGCCGGTTAAGCACTCGGGCTGAAGTTCGTCGTCGATCCCCTCTGTGGGGATCACCTCCGCCAGGCCGTCCACCCGGAACGCCCCGAGCGAGTTGAGGCCGTGCAGGCGCGCTTGCGCGCCGACGGCCTTCTCGCGCAGACGCGCAACGCGCGCGACGCGAGCGACGAGGAGCTGCAGCGCGTGCATGCGCCAGGATATCTCGAGCTCCTCCGCCGTGAAACGGAGCAGCTCGTCGGTGCCCGCTATCTCTCCACCGGCGATACCCTGGTCGACGCAACCTCGCTGCGCGCGGCGCGCCGCGCCGCCGGCGGCGCGATCGTTGCGGTGCAGGCGAGTGTCGCGCTCGGCGAGGCGGTCTTCGCGCTCGTTCGCCCGCCGGGCCACCACGCCGAGCCGGCGCGCGGCATGGGCTTCTGCCTCTTCAACAACGTCGTCGTCGCGGCGCGCGCCTATCAGGCGCAGCACGGCGGCGAGCCTCGCGTGCTGATCGCCGATTTCGATTATCACCACGGCAACGGCACGGAGGCCGAGGCGGGGGCGGGCCTTTCCTATATCTCGACCCACGCGTTCCCGGCCTATCCGGGCACCGGCTCGCAGAGCTACGCTCGCGGCGGCGACCTGATCGTGAACGTCCCGCTGCCCGCGGGCGGCGTTTCCACCGAGACGTTCGTCGCCGTCTGGCAGCACGCGCTGCCGCACCTCGCGCGCCTCGTTCGTCCGGATCTGCTGATCGTCAGCGCGGGCTTCGACTACGTGGCCGGCGATTGCGTTGGCGATCTCGGCGTCGGCGTCGAGGCGGCCACGCCGATCGCTGCGGTCATCCGCGACGTCGCCCGCGAATACTGTAACGGCGCCGTCACCTACGTGTTGGAAGGCGGCTACAGCATCGACGCGCTGACCGAGTCGATCGCCGCGATCGCATCGATTTGCGACGGCGCCCAGCCGCGGAGCGGCGCCGCCGACGCGAAATCAATACCTTTCAACCTCCTTCGACCGCTCGACAACTTTCTCGGCTCCCAGGAAACCTTCAGAAAACTTGAGAATTAAGGTCCCTTAAACAGGGGAGCGCCCCTTGACCGATTGTTGCTCGGTTACTTGGAGGGTTAAAAGATGCGATCGATGCGCCTCGCCACCTCTCTGGTTCTCTTCCTCACCTTCATTGCTCAAGGCCCGTCGGCAGTCGCCGGCGTCACCGGTGGTATCACCGGGACCGTCGTCGATAGCGATAGCGGGGCTCCGATTGCCGGTGCCCGCGTAACGGCTAGCAGTCCGTCGCAAACTGCGACCTCGACGACCGACGCGTCCGGCCACTTCGGGTTTTTGACGCTCGCGCCGGACACGTACACGATCACCGCCGATAAAAGCCAGTATCAATCCGAAAGCGTGCCGGGTCAGATCGTTTTTGCCGACACGGTCCAGACGGTTCGCGTGAGCCTGCCAAAGGCGTTGAAAACGATCGGCCGCGTAACCGCCGCTGCGGCGGGCTCGCTGGTGAAATCCGGAACAACCGCCGACATCTACTCGATCAACGCGTCGACACAGCACGCGGCATCCGCCCTCGGCGGCGGTGGTAACCTCAACTCGGCCTACTCGGCAATCTCGACCGTACCGGGAGCCTATGTCGTCCCGAACCAAAGCGGATACTACGACACCGTTCACATTCGCGGCGGCGACTTCGACCAAGTAGGTTATGAATTCGACGGCGTTCCCGTCAACCGCTCGTTCGACAATTATCCATCGGGCGCGGCCTCGTCGCTCGGAAACGCCGAAGTTCAGGTTTACACCGGCGCGAACCCGGCGAACTCCGAAGGCCAAGGCCTCGCGGGGTACATCAACCAGGTCATCCGCACCGGTACCTTCCCCGGCTCGGCTGACGGACAGCTGGGCATCGGCACGCCGACGTTCTACCATCGGGCGATGATCGAAGCCGGCGGCGCGACGCCCGACCGGAACCTTTCGTACTACTTCGGCGTCGCCGGGTACAACCAGGCCTTCCGCTACGTCAACGATCAGAACGGCTCCAACTACGACAACTGGCTTGGTGCGCCGCTCGCTCCGCTGAACACGCCCAACGCCGGCCAGTACGCGGAAGGCGGCTACTTCTTAGGGCCGTTCAACTGGATGAACTTCGCGCAGATCGCCTCGCGCGACGTCGTCGCCAACATTCACATCGGCATCCCGCATAAAAACGACGCGGGCCGCGACGACGTGCAGATCCTTTGGGACAGCTCCTATCTTTCGAACTCGTTCTATAGCTCGAACAACGACATTGCCTCGCCGCAATGCTCGTCGAACCTTACCGGTGCGCAGTGCTGGGGCGCGATCAACCCGATCACGACCCTTGGTCTTGCACCGAACCTGCACGCCGGCGAGACACCGCCGTGGATTGACGGCCTTTCCTGGAACTGTATGACGCAGGTCGGGAAGACGTTCAGCCAATCCGGATTGACGGGGATCGGACCGTCGTGCACCTCGAAGTACTTCTATCCGTTCAGCAGTCAGAACCGTCCGTGGTCGGATTTCGCGACCGGCAGCTCGTACGGATTCGTCCCCGACTCCAACCGCGATTCTTCGCAGAACCAGCAAGAGATCGTGAAGCTGCAGTACACGAAGAACTTCGGCTCGACGGCGTTCTTCCGTATCTACGGCTACACGTACTACAGCACGTGGGATCTCGTCGGCCCTCAGTGTACCTCGTTCTTCTATCTCTGTCCGACCGCACCGGACTACGAGCTCAGCTCGCACACGCGCGGCATCAGCGCGGAGTTTCAGGATCAGCTCAACGAACAGAACCTTCTGACGATCCAGGGTTCGTACGTTACGGCGAGCACGATCCGCGACAACAACACGCAGATGTTCAACAACTTCCCGGCCTTCGGCGGTCCGAACCGCACGAACGCTGCGGTCGTGGTCAACGCCGCCGATCCATATGGCGGTTACTGCTACGGGCCGGCGCCGAAGACGGGCCCAAACGAGCCGGTTACCTGTAATCCGGGCGAAGGGCAGGCTCAAGTCGTTACCTGGGATCAACTCTACGAGCCCAACGTGAAGAACAACGCGCCGGGGGCGCTACCGTCGAACTGCGTCGACCCGCGCGTTCCCGGGAAGACGGCCTGCACGTACCTTATGGCAGAGAACGGACAGTATGCGACGTATAACAACGTGCAGCCGAAGTTCGGCTCGGCCTCGCTGACCGATCAGTTCCGTCCCAACGACAAGGTCTTGATCAACCTCGGCCTCCGCTTAGACAGCTTTACCTTCGACGGGCTCAACGGCGACATCAACGGCAACGGCGGCATCGCGCGACAGTTCTGGTACAACGCCTACAATCGCGACACGTGCGTAAGCGCTCTGACGGGTGTTCCGGAGGACAAGGCCGATTTGGGGCTCGCCCCGACCTCGGCTTGCCCGAGCGGATTCCACGCCGCGGCGCTCGTAAACCAAGCCTACCAAAGCTTTACCTTTAACGAGTGGCAGCCGCGTTTCAGCGGTACCTATACGGTCAGTCCAAACACGGTGATCCGCGCCTCGTTCGGCCGCTATACGGAAGCTCCGAACACGGCATACGAGATCTACAACACCCTGCAGAACGATCTGCCCTTCACGCTGCTCGGCCCGAACCTGTATCCCTACGGACGCACGTCGCCGGGCCTCCCGGTGGAGCCGCCCACCTCGCTGAACTATGACGTCTCGCTCGAGCAGCATCTCAAGGGCACCGACTGGTCCTTTAAAATCACGCCGTTTTTGCGCCAGACGCAGGACCAGGTACAGAACTTCTTCTTAAATCAGCAGACCGGATTCATCTCCGGCCTCAATGTCGGCAGCCAGCGCAGCGAAGGCTTCGAATTCCAGGCGCAAAAAGGTGACTTCTCGCGCAACGGCATTTCGGGACTGCTCTCCTTCGCCTACACGAACTCGTACACGAAGTACGGCGTCCTTTCCAACGGAACGACGATCATCTCGCCGATCAACGCGACGATCTCGAATTACAATGCCTACACAAAGGCCTGCGCCAAGGGTGGTTCCTTCACCGGCCGCTCGCAGTTCGGCATCCCGCTGTGTGGAACGATCGGCTCGGGCGGCATCCCCGCCGCGAAGTGCTATTTTATGGGTAGCCCCTCGCCGTGCAACAAACCCGGCGCGGTCATCAATCCGTACTGGAATGCACCGGCCCAAAACTTCCTCGATCCGGGCCAGAACTTCGCACCCTACGACATCTTCCCGGCCGGCATCGGCTCCTCGGTGAACGCGTTTAACTCACCGTACGTCGGGAGCTTGGTGCTCAACTACCGCCACGATAAGTTCGCGGTGACGCCCTCGCTGCAGTTCCAGGGCGGCGGCAAGTACGGCGCGCCGGAGACGACGCCCGGCATCGATCCCGCCGATGCCGGCTGCTCACCGCTGGTCGGCAGCCATCGCTACGACGCATCTACCTGCCCGGCCGCACTCGTGATTCCCGATCCGTTTACCGGGGTCTTCGACGACCTCGGCTCGTTCACGCAGCCCAACGAGTTCATGTTCAACTTCCAAGCGGAGTACGACGTCTCGCCGCGGATCACGCTGACCGCGGTCCTGGCGAACATCGTCAACACGTGTTGGGGCGGCACGAGCAAACAGTGGACCTACACCGACAGCAACATCTGCTCGTACGGCGTCGTCGGCGGCGGCCTGATTCCGCCGGTCGGCAACGCGTTCAACCCTCCGGGCAGCGTCTCGGCTACGAACGGAAAGAACGCCGCGACGAAGATCCAGCAGTTTCTGCTCTACCCGTACGAACCGAACCTTGGACCATATTTGGTTTCGGGCCTCAACAACTCGGTTAAGGCTCCGTTCCAAGCCTACTTCATGGCGAACATCAAGCTCTAAGAGCCGCAGGGGTTAGGGCGTAATCGTCCCTGCGATATTGGCGAGCTCGGTCATTCCGAGCTCGCCAACGAGCGTGTAGTACAGCGTTCCGTCACTCCACGTCAGCAAGTCCATGCTGCCGTCTTCTGCGTATTGCCCGGTGCGGCCGCCGAGGGTCACCGACTGGGGATGAAACGGCGCCACGTTGGGAGCAACGGCGGTCGCGCTCTCGAAGAGCGAGACGGTGCGCAGGCCGTCGGAGTAGAGGAGCTGAACGGTGCGCGCCCCGTGCATATCGACGACGTCGCCGGAAAGCGGTGCGAAGCCCTCAGGAAGCGTGCCGGGTTTGCGCGCCGCAAAGCCGGCATCGTGAATCAAACGATCGGCGTCGCTCGAAACCTCCTGCAGCTTCGGACCGCCAACGACTGCGTAGCCTTTCGGCAGCGAGAAATCGGTGGCGGGGACGGGCCCGTAGCGCACTTGTTCTAGACGGACCTCGCTGACGAGCGCACCCTTCGGGCCGAACTCTTGCTTGTCGAGCACGATCTTTGTCTCGCGGTCGACGCGCACGAACATCGTGGTGCGATTGGTGTACTTATTGACCAGCAGCTCGTCGACGACCGGACGTCCGTCGAAGCTTTCCGTCCCGACGCGGGCCGGCCGGTAGTTCGCGCGGATCAGCGCCTCATTGTCGCCGATGGAGCGGCGGTCTTCGAGCGTCGCCGCGTTCTTGGCCTCGACGATGCGGTGGTGTTTGGCGTCGATCGAAAACTTGAGGTTCCCCTTTGCGATCTCCGAATCGCCGAAGAGCTCCGGGGGCGCGCTAAAAACTTTGCGCGTCATCTCGGGAGCGCGATGTTCGACTCGGTAGACCGACGCCTCCGAGCCGTGGCTGCCGATGCGCACCGACTCGACGACGCCGGTGTACGAGATCTTCGACGGAGCCGAGAGAACGTCGGAGAGCAGCGCGAACGGCGCCGAAGCGGGCGTCTTCGCCGTCCCGGCACCCGCCGGCGCAAGGCTTCCGATCGCCAGCGCAAGCGCGAGGGCGCCTGGCTTAATGCGATTGATCATCGTCCCTCAATGCCCCCGGGATGGGTTCGTCTTGAGAGAGCGGCGTCGTGCTGCTGAGCGCCGCGTGGCTCTCGACGTAGTACGACGCATCGATCGTCGACGCGGCCGCGGGCCCGTGCGCGAGCCTAAAGCCGAAATAGATGAAGGCGGCGATCGCGATCGCAACCGGAACGGCGACGGCCGGCCGGAAGACCGCGCTCAACTGCTCCCAGAGCGAGGGGCGCTTATCGTGCACCGTGCTGCGAATCGTTGCGACGATGCCAGCGGGGAGCTCGCGCTCGTCGGCGAGTGCGTATGCCTTCAGCATCTCGGTGAGCGACAGCTCGGAATCGCGAATCTCGGAACAGTCGGCGCAGCCGGCGAGATGCGCGTAAATCGCAGCATCGCGCGCCGGCGAAAGCTCCCCGTGCAGGTAATCGACGATCTCTTCAGGCGTCGGGTGAAGCTGATTCATGATGGCGACTTCATATGACGGGTTACGAGTTTGCGGAGCTGTCCGCGGGCACGGTGCAGACGCGATCGCACGGTACCGACGGTACAGCCCACAATGTCGGCAATCTCCTGGTAGCTGTATTCCTCGATGTCGGCGAGCCACACGATCTGCCGCTGATCGCTGCCGAGCTCTTCAAGCGCCTTCGACAGCGGCTCGCTGAGCTGTGAGTCGACGTACTCATCGATCGGCGCGACGGCCAGGGGGCGGGAACCGGAAAACTCTTGAAGCTCATTGTCATCGGGAATCTCCTCTTGATAACGTCCCTTGTGACGGCGAAGTTCGTCGCGGTGCAGATTCGTTACGATTCGATAGATCCACGAGCGGAAGGACGTGCCGGGCTTGAAGCTTTTCCAGGCCTTGTAAACGCGGACAAATGCCTCTTGCGTGAGGTCGCGGGCGTCGGCTTCATTGCTAGTCAACCGATAGGCGAAATTATAGGTCGCCTTGCCGTGCTGCTCGATTGCGCGCTCCAAGAATGCCGCTTGGTCCGGCGCGGGGTCCTGGAGCGACGAGGCGGCTGCCATGGACGGCTAGCCTTCTTGTTTTGGTTGAAAGCTCCGCTCAGGTACGCGAGGGCCAGATAACTCGCGCCACCGCCCACATCCCCACGAACGAGACGACCGTTAAAAAGGTGAAGAGCGTGAGCTCCAGCAGCGCGATGCCGGCGAATTGGCTGCCCCCGCAGATCGCGACCGCGTCGGCGATTAGCGCGAGCTTGAAGCGCTCGAATGGGTTGTTCGCGAAGCCCGCAATCGATCGGGCCTGAGCGATCACGGAGCTCGGGTCCCAGCTCGCCGTTTCAACGACCGATGCGACGCGGCCGTTGGGCGCGACGATGAAGAGTTTGTCATCGTGGAGGAAGTTGTCGGTGCTCAGCCGCATCGAGCTGATCCGAAACTCGTCAAGCAGACGCTGGATCGTCGAGCCGGTTCCCGTTAGCAGCGTCCAGCTCTCGCTGCGAGCACCATAGCCGGCAGCGTACGCTCGCAAGACTGCAGGCGAATCGTATGGCGGATCGAGCGTGATCTCGGCAAGAGCGAAGTTCTTGGGGTCGAGCCGGCCCTGGAGATACGCGTATTTTCCGCTGATCGCGGGGCAGAGCGTACGATCCGGACAGCGCGTAAAGACAAACGAAAGCAGCAGTGTCTTTCCGGCGAAGGCGCGATTGAGCGTGACGCGCCGGCCCTGCGAATCGATCAGCGTCGCCGCCGGGAGGATACTGCCGATCTCGATCGGCACGACGCGCCCGGGGTCGGGCAGGCCGGGGGCGAAAACGCCCGCCGGCAGCGCGTCGCGCAGCCTCGGCGGGTGCGTCGACTCGTCGAGAAGCGCATCGATGCTGGTGCCGGAGCGCAGACGCACCGCCGGGTCGAGCGAATAGAGGCGAATTTGCGAGGGCAGCATCTGCGGCACGGCATCGGTACGGACGATTGCGGCGCCCGTGCCGCGCGCGTCGAGAACGACGCCGTGAATCGGCACGAGCGCGATCAAGGCGACGAGCACGGGAATCATCCGAGCGCCTTCTGCAGCGCGGCGACGACGGTGCCTTCGTTATCCTCGTCGTCGAGCACGTCGTGGAATCGGCCGCTTGGATCGATGACAAAGATCGCGGCCGAATGCGCGACGTCGTACCCGCCTTTATGTGCGTGCAGCTTTGCCGACCAAACGTGATAGGCAGTTTCGGCCGCGGCAATCTGCGACGGCGTCCCGGTCAAGCCGACGATGTCGACGCCCGGCTGCGCGAAACGATTGACGAAGCGATGCAGCACCGGCGCCGTGTCGCGCGACGGATCGACCGTGACGAAGGCGATCTCGACGCTGCCGGCGCGCGCGCCGAGGGCCGCCGTCGCGCGTACCAAACGCGCCAGGATCATCGGACAGGTGTCGGCGCAGTGCGTAAAACCAAAGGTCAGGAGCACGGCCTTGCCGCGCTGTGCGGTGAGTTGCCACGGCGTGGAGCGATCGCTCTGGAGCGCGAAATCGGGGGCGCTCCGTCCGCCGCTGCAGGCGACCGGACCGAGCGTCACCGCCAACAGCAGCGTGAGCGCGAGAATGCGGACCATGCGTTCATTGTACTCCCGAGGACAGGGGTTCGCTGCGACAGAGCCCAACGAAGGGACCGGTGAACGCTGCGGTTCTGGTGCTCCGCCTGCTTGTGGGCGGAATGCTGCTCGCTGCCGGGCTGCTGAAGGTCGGTCACGCTGCGAATCTGGCGGCCAGCATCGCGGGCTTTCGCCTGCTGCCTGCGGGTGTCGTGGGGCCGCTCGCGCTGGCCTTGCCTTTTATCGAGATCCTGCTCGGCGCCTATTTGGTCGCCGGGCTCTTTACCCGTGTCACCGCCTGGATCGTCGCGGCTCAGTTCTTCGTTTACGCGGCCGCGGTCGCGTCGGCCGTTCTCCGTCACCTTCCGGCGAACTGCGGCTGCTTTGGGCCCGGCGATGCTGCGGTTGCGGATTGGCCGCACGTCGCGTTCGATTGCCTGTTCGGCGCGGCGGCGATCTTCATCGCCTTCGGCGCGCCCGGTCCGCTTGCGCTCGATCGAAAGCTGCGCGCCGCATGACGCGCCGTCCGATTCTTCTGGCGACCGCGGCGATCGTCGTCGTGATCGCCGTCGCGGCGCTGCTCGTCTACAACGCCGGATCGTCGCACGGATCGGTCCAGACGGCCTCGCAGGCCCCGATTGTCGGCAAGGCAGCGCTCAACCAGACGGCCCCGCCATTCGAAGTGTCGACGACCGCCGGCCTCTTCGACCTGAGAAAAACGCAAAAACCGGTCTTTCTCGAAGTCTTCGCGACCTGGTGCCCGCACTGCCAGCGGATGACGTCGGTCGTCGACCGTCTTTATGCCGCCTACCACAAGCGTGTCGACTTCGTCGCCGTCTCCGGCAGCGATACTGCGATGGACGGTACCTCGTCGTCCTCGCAGCGCGACGTGCTCGATTGGGTGAAGCGCTTCGACGTCAAGTATCCGGTCGGCTACGATCCGATCCTTAACGTCGCAAACCTCTATCTCCAGGGCGGCTTCCCAACGTTCGCAGTCATCGGCTCCGACAAAAAAATACGATATCTCGCCGACGGCGAGATATCGTACAACGATCTGCAGAACGGGCTAAAAAAGGTGCTGCGCTAAACTCCGGCCACTAGTCGTTCGGGGGGAACGCGTAGTTCGGCGGCGGAACCGGCGCGCCGACTTCGAGCACGACCTGCTGGTGCGCCGCCAGCGGAATGTCTTTTAAGTCCCCGTCGTACTTCTGTCCGTTGACGTAGGCCGTCACCGTACCCTTGAACCCGGCTACGTCATCGGGCTGCAGCGGCTGACCCCAGATGTCGAACAGCATCCCCAGCGTGTAGCGTCCGCCCTGCGGCGGCGCGATGTCGGGCGCTTCGAGGTGGATGATGCCGTCGGCTGCGTGTGTGTGAATCCAGTAGAGGCACGGTCCGGCGGGATTGGGTGAGAAACCGATCAGCGCCGGCACCTGAATCTGCTTGCCGTTATTGAAGATGGCGAGGTGAGTGTGCACGTGAAGCGTCGCGTACTCCATCGCACCGCAGCTGACGCCGTCGACGATTTGACCGTGACCGCCGATCGGCGTGTTCGGGAACTTCCCCTTGAAGTACGGAATCCCGAGCTTCTCACCGTCGCTGATTTGAATCGGCTTCGTCGTCGGGCCGGCAGCAGGGGTCGGCGTCGCGTACGCCTGCTGCACCAGCCGCTTCTGCCACCAGTTGTAGCCTAGAAAGAAAACGATCAATGCGACGATCGCGATGCCGACGGCAATGTAGACCGGACGCATAGGGTCGCGGCGCGGCGGAGGCGCGGAGGCCCCGCGCCCTTGACGGCGGCGTTCGGGACGGCTGGGTTGCGGCATGGGTTCCCTTCTACGATGGAGCTTTGAGCGGTGCGGCGACCGGCGCGTCGGAGATTTCCAGCGGCCGCCCCTTGACGAGATAGTTGGTAACGTAATCGGTCACCGCGTCGGCAAGCGGCGTCACCGGCCGGTCGTAGCCGGTCGCGCGCAGACGCTCAACGTTCGCGCACGTGTAGTATTGATACTTGCCGCGCAGATGCTGGGGCATCTCGATGAACTCGATCCGCTCGGGCAGTTCGAGCGCATGGAAGATCGGGCGCACCAGGTGCAGCCACGTGTGCGGCGTTCCGGAGCCGACGTTGTACAGTCCGGCGGCGTCGGCTTCCGCCAGATGCAGCGTCATGTCGACCACATCTTTAACGTAGATGAAGTCGCGCTGCTGCTCGCCGTCGCGATACTCGGGACGGTGGCTCTTGAAGAGCCGGACGCTGCCGGCCGCCTGGATCTGCTCGTACGCCTTCTGAACGATGCTGCGCATCTCGCCCTTGTGGTCTTCGTTGGGGCCGAAGACGTTGAAGTACTTCAGGCCGCAGATGCGATCGGCTAGATGCGTGCGCTGCGCGTAGAGGTCGAAGAGGTGCTTCGAATAGCCGTAGGCGTTGAGCGGACGAAGCGTGTGCAGATCGGCTTCGTCGGAAAGGAGCGCCTCGACGCTGCCGTACGTTGCGGCCGACGAGGCGTAGACGAAGCGCGCGCGGTTCTCCACCGCCCAATGCGCCAGGTTCTTCGTGTACTCGTAGTTGTTACGCAGCAGGTAGCCGGCGTCGCTCTCGGTTGTCGAGGAACAGGCCCCGAGGTGGAAGACCGCCCCGACGTCGCCAAACGACTGGGCCGCCGCAATCCGGTCGGCAAAATCGTCCGCGTCGAGATAATCGGCGAAGCGCAGCGGCACCAGGTGCTTCCACTTCTCCGAAGAGTCGAGGCGATCGACGACCAGAATATCCTCGATACCGCGACGATTGAGCGCCCAAATCAAGGCGCTCCCAATTAGACCGGCGCCGCCCGTGACGACGATTCTTGATTGCTCCAAATCAGACATCGCTTGTTGAGGGCCCTGTATCCCTCAGGATTAAGACGGAGTCCTCCCGGCGCTCGGCCACCCTGCGGCCGTACGGGTGCCCGGTCTAAACGCCGGCGGGGAATTTTGCGGCGGTCGAGTTTCCCGGGAGCCGGTACGCGGCCTTTGCAGCGCGTGCGCGGGTTAGGCACGCGCTGCAAAGGCATACTGCGAGGGCCCGCTAGAACGGCGCGGAGAGCCGGACGATGTAAGAGCGGCTGTTGGCGATCTGCGTCGTGTTGAACCCGTTTGCGACCTTGATCACGTATTGATCGTTGAGCACGTTATCGATGATCAGCTGGATGCCGAGCCCCGTATCCTGCCCCGAGCGGCCGGGGGTTAGGTAGCGGCCCGCGGCGAGGTCGAAGGTCGTGTGAGCCGGCAGACGTCCGCTCAGGTTTTCGTTGGCATTCTCGAACGCTACCGGGAAGCCGCTGCCGTAGTTTCCTTGCAGCGTCGTAAACCAGCCGCGGTTGTTGCCGAAACGCCAAGTGTACGCTGCACTCGAGACCACCGTCTCGTCGTGATCTTCGGGTGAAAGCTGCGCGGCGCAGGGAACGCCCGGCTCGTTTGTGCCCGGCGGAAAGAGGAAGGTCGAGCCCGAAACGCAGGCCGCGTACGAGCCGGAGTAGGTCATCGTGAACCACCAGAGGTTCTCGTTGGGCAAGTGCTCTTGCAGACGCAGTTCCGCGCCGTTGTCGATACCGATGGCATTGTTGAAGACGGCGAAAAGCGGCGTGTTGAGGAGCTGGGTGGTATCGAGAATGTTCACGACGGTTTTTCGGAAGAGATTGATCGAGCCGGTAAACTGCGGCTTGAAAGCATAGCTCCAGCCCGCCTCTAAATAGGCGTCCCGTTCGGGCTGAAGGTCGTAGACCGGCTGGCCGGTGCAGCCCTGAAGGAGGACGCAGTCTTGGCGGACGTCTTCAAGCAGGGGAGCCGCGTAAAAGCGCCCATAAAACGCGTGGAACGTATTCTTATGCCCATCCCACAGCGTGATGCCGATTCGCGGGCTGAACATGTTGCCGCTGGTGTAACCCGTCGAGTGATCGTAGCGCACGCCGTAGTCGAGGCGCGTGTAATCCGAGAGATTCCAGGTGTCTTGTGCGTAGATACCGGTCTGCGACCCGGCTTGTGCCTGCTGGGGCGGGGCGACGAGATAATACGATTGATCGTGCGTCCCGGAGGTGGCCCCGCAACCCTCCTGATAGAAGCACGCGAAGGCTTGGCTTGCCACGAGATTCTCGCGATTCACGTCGAACCCAACTTTCCATGCGTGCTTCTTGGTTGCGCGGAAGTCCGAAGCTCGCAAGCCGGTATACGATGCGTAAGTGTTGGAGAGCAGACCGACGTTGTGCAGCTCCCCCGACGGGTCGTCCGGCTGAGGACACTCCATGCACGGCGGCGTGTCGGCGCTGAAGTTTGGAGTGACGCCGAGAACGTCGTTGGGGAGATCGCCGTCGTAGTTAATTCGCGTCGAGCGCCACCACGGAATCACTTGGACGATTCCGTTGCCGTCTTTAGACGTAGTCGTCCAGTTTAGGTTGGAGAACCGATCGTACTCGCGCTGAACGTCGTCGGTGCCGGCCGGCGTGGTGATCGGGTCGTAGGGATTGTTTGGATCGGTATTGATCGGAATCTGAAACTGCGCCAGCTGGTTCGAATAGTCGAAGGCAAGGGTGCTGCGCGGTGTCAACTGCGTGATGTAGCGAAAGAACTGATCGGCCTGTGAGGAGTTATCGTGAATCGGCGTAAGCGTCGGCGCGTCGAGGCCCCGCGCCGTCGATTGGAGGTTCGCGTCGAAGAAGATTTCGCTCGATCCGAACCGGGCGGCCGTGTCGAGTTCGCCGACGCCCTGCGACTGATTTCCGATCCCGCCCGTGACCGTACCGTAAACCCCTTCCGGAACGTCGGTCGGACGATTCGTGATGATGTTGACGACACCGCCCATGCGGTCGCCGCCGTATTCGGCGGGAATCGCACCGGTGTAGAGCTCGAGCGAGTCGATGATCTTCGGATCGACGATCTCGGCAAAGTTTGAGGTGGTGGCCAGCGGCAGCGGCGCGCCGTCGATATTATAGGTAACGCCGTGAAATCCGTTGATGACCGGTTCGTTGTAGGAGAACGGGACGACGCCCGGCAGGGTCGCCAGCGTCTGGTCGAGGCTGTTCTGCACCGGCGAAGTTTGAATCTGTGAGCGCAGGATCTGGTTGACCGATGGTGGGTTGTTCGAGAGGCCGGCGTGAGCCGTCACAGCGGTCTGCGCGATCTGCTGCAGCGTCGAGAACGGCAGATTGACGGTGGCAACGCTGCCGCTGGAGACCGTAACCTCGACGTGCAGTTCGGGAACGCCCTTGAGCGTCGCCGTAATCCGGTACTGCCCGAACGGCACCTGCGAAAAGACGTACTCGCCGCGGGCTCCCGACTGCGTGGTGAACTTCGACCCTTCGCCTTGCAGGGCAACGGTCGCGTGAGCTATCGGCTTTCCGTCGAGCGTGACGGTGCCGCGCACCAATCCGGTGACGGCCGCGGCGGCTGGAAGCGCATAACAAAAAATCGCGAGAACGGCGACGAGCGCCGTGATGAATCTGGACATGGGGCTCCTTCGATCGGAAAGAGTGCAGCTGTTTTGGAGCTAGGAGAGAATCGGCGCGCGCGTTAAGCGCAGCAGCCGAATCCGATCGGAGGGGGGCGGGCGAAGCGCCGGCGCACCCAGAGCACGGGGCGCACGGGAGTTGTTTGAGCGGTGAAGCGCGACCACGTCGGCGTCCGCGGCGCGAAACTCGTTCCGGCGATCGCCACGATCGCGCCGGCGAGCACTGCCAGCCCGAAGCGGCCGAGGCGTTGGAGGAACCACGACGCCGCCGCTAGCGCGAAGGGAATCGCAATCCAGGGAATGCCCGCGTGATGCTGCCCCTCGACGATTTCCGCTACCGCGTACCATGCGGTCGCCGAGACGAGCAGCGTGCCGAAGCCGGGAAAACGGCTTGCAAGGCGCGCGGCAAGCACGCTCCCATTGACCGCCGCGCGCGCTCCCTCCCAGGCGAGCAGACCGTAAAAGACCGCAAGGCTCAGGGCGCCGGCAAGGGCGAGCTGAATGAGCAGGGCGTGGTAGTCGCCACCCATGGCGTGCCCGCCGCCATAGAGGCAGCCATGGGCAAGCAGAGAGGCAAGCAAGCCTAGTGTGAGCGCACCCGGAACCTTCCGCAGGGCCACGGGGGTCTTTTCTAGGTGCGACTGCGGGGAGACCTGGGGACCGCGTCGTATGGACCCTGCCCCTTGGGCTGCGTCGATCCGGTGGGATTGGAGAATCGAAGAACAGCTTATCGTTATGAGCATGCGAGCACACGTCGAGAACGCCGATACCGTCAGCTTGGTTTGCGCACTGCTGGTGCGCTTTCCGGAGTTGGCTTCAATTCGCTCTGGTCCGACGGACCGGACGTTGCGTTTGACCTTCGCCGTGCGTCAGCGCTTCGATCGCGCCGCGCAAACGCGGCTCGCCGAGGCGATCGACGAGCACGTTCGCAGCTTTCTGGCGCTGGGCAAAGAGGCGCCTGCGACGCTTCGGGTCGAGTGCGAGGGTGACCGCACGCTAACATTCGTCCACGTGACGCGCGACCTCGAGAGCTTCTCGAAGGAAGAGCTCGAGCTGCAGGTTGGTTTTCTCTGCGACCGTTGCGGCGATGCGCTCGTCCGTACTCCTCCCCCCGACGATCACTTCGAGGGCGACCCCGCTGCTGAAGACGAAGCCGCGCTCTACGCCGTAGAAGCGCTGCGCGACCCCGCGCAATCGAAGAGTTTGGTTGGCTTTAGAGAAGAGAAGCGGGTACTGGTTTACTTTTTAAAATCTCAGAAGAAAGCGAAGGCTTCGGCTCGCCGGTAAATAGCCCGGGCTTGAACCTCCTGATCGTCGGGGACGTCGTAGGATCTCCGGGACGAGAGGCCCTCAAGCGTTGCATCTCGTTGCTTCGAGAGCAGCACCAAATCCATGCCTGTATCGCCAACGGCGAAAACGCCGCGGGCGGTTTTGGCTTGACCGCGCAGACGGCCGAGGAGATGTTCGAGAGCGGTGTCGACTTCATAACCGGAGGAAACCACATATTTGACAAGCGCGACTTCGGCGAGTATTTGGAGACCAGTAAGCGCGTGCTCCGGCCGGCCAACTATCCGCCGACCGCACCCGGTCGCGGTGCTGGGACCTTCGAGGCAAATGGGGTCACCGTCGGCGTCCTCAATTTAATGGGGCGCACGTTTATGCCGCCGGTCGACGACCCGTTTCGCTGCGCCGACGCGCTCGTGGCCGACCTTCGCAAACGCACGCCCGTCATCGTCGTCGACCTGCACGCCGAGGCAACCTCGGAGAAGGTCGCCATGGGACGGTACCTGGACGGCCGCGTATCGTGCGTCTTCGGGACGCATACCCACGTACAGACCGCGGACGAGTGTGTGCTAGCGGGCGGAACGGCCTACATCAGCGACCTGGGAATGACCGGTCCGACCGAGGGCGTCATTGGGATGGATGCCGGGCCCGTGCTCGATCGCTTCCTTACCGGCTTTTCGGATCGCTTTAGCGTACAGAAGACCGGCATGCGACAGCTCTGCGCCGCGGTCGTTGCCATCGACTCCGTTACGGGCAAGGCCGAGGGGATCAAGCGCGTCTTTCTACGAGGGATCGCGTGAGCAGCACCTCCGGCAGCGGCGGTGGGGCTGTGACGCTCAAGGTTTCCGCCAAAAGTAATCCAAACTCGGTTGCCGGGGCGCTCGCCGCCGTGCTGCGCGAACGCGACACCGCGGAAGTGCAAGCCGTCGGCGCCGGGGCGATCAATCAAGCGATCAAGGCCGTCGCCATCGCGCGCAGCTATTTAAAGGGAGCGAAGCTCGACATCGTCTGCACCCCGTCGTTCGTCTTGGTGTCGATCGACGAGAGCGAACGAACCGCGATCTCGCTCAAAGTCGAACGCCGTAAGCTCGAAGAGAAGGTAGAAGACGTTGAGAGTTGACCTCCATTCGCACTCGACGATGAGCGATGGAACCCTCACCCCCCAGGAGCTCTCCGATTTCATGGGCGAGCGCGGGGTGGAGATCTTTTCGATATCCGATCACGACACGACCGCGGCGTACGGCAACTTTACGCCGCCGCCCGGGGCGCGGGTGATCGTCGGCATCGAGATCAACACGACCTGGAAAGAGAATGAGGTCCACGTCCTCGGGTACGGCGTGCCGCTAGGGCCGTCGCCGATTAACGAACTGCTGGAGTATAACCAAGATCAGCGCCGCGTCCGCGCCGAGACGATGGTCGACCAGCTGCGCAAGGCCGGCTACGGCATCACGCTCGACGACGTTTTAGCCGAATCGGGCGACGCGCTTTCGATCGGGCGCCCGCACGTGGCCAAGGCTCTCGTGCGCCTGGGGATCGTCAGCAGCGTCGACGAGGCCTTCAAACAGGCAATCGGCGCCGGCCGGCCGGGTTACGTTCCGCAGCTCTACACGACTCCCGAGCATGCCATCGAGAAGATCGCGGAGGCCGGAGGGCTCCCCGTGCTCGCCCATCCGGGTCGCTTGAAGGATCGAGTGCTGATCGACGAGCTTGCGCCTCGCGGGCTGCGCGGTTTAGAAGTTTTCTACCCGCTGCACAACGCCGCCGACGTCGCCGAGTTTCGCGAAGCGGCGCGCCGCTACAATTTAGTGATGACGGCCGGCATGGACTTCCACGACATCCGCTATCACACCAAAGGTGTCGGCATGGAGGTGGCGGCCGAGGATCTCGAGCCGTTCTTCGATCTGGTGGCGGCGGTTGCGTAGGTTTTGCGTTTTGATGCGGGGCAGCTACATTCCGGCTCGGACACATTCGTCGCGCCACATCCGTGTGGCGCTCCTATCGACTGCCTCGCGCCTTCCGCATCCTGCTCCGGCGCTCGGTCAGACGGTCCTCGCCGGAACGTAGCCGTCCCGCATCAAAACGCAAAACCGAAGCGAAATTAGTTCGTTAGGTCCTGGGAGATTTGGGTGCGGATCTGGTGGAGCAATTGGTGGGCGGCGGCCTCGTGCGTTCGCAAGCGCGCTTCCTGGCGCGCGATCGTCGCAGTCTCCTTCATATATTTGTGGTTGACGCGCACGTTGTACGCGCAAGCCGCAACCGCGGCGTAAGCGAACTCAGCCGCGCAGCCGATATCGCTGACCAGCGCGTTGGTTTCGAGCTCCAGCAGCTGCGCGGCGAGTTCGAGCACCCGTAGGCAGAGTGCGCTAGCCCGTAGCGGCGCCTCCGCGGCGCGTTCGAGCGCGAACTCGAGAGCCTCACGCCGCGCCTGTGCTTCGGCGGGCGTCGCCTTGGGAAGCGCTTGCGCGGAGACCACCCGCTGGAAGGCCTTCTCGTCGTGCTCTTGCGCGGTTTTGAGCTCGGCGCGCAACTCTTCGCTCCGGGTGACGATCTCGGCAAGCGTCGCGGCTGCATCGGGCGGCTTGGGCCTGCGTCCAGCGATCCGCCCGACCATCGCGGTTAGGGCGGCGCCGATCGCGGCGACGAGCGTTGCGGCGCTGCCGCCGCCGGGGACGGGGGAGTCGGAAGCAAGGCGTTCCAGATACGCGTCGAGCCGGTCCACGCTGCGTGGGTTGGCCCGGGCGAGGGAGCGGGCCTGCGTGCCGGCGGCGACGAAACGTTTGCCCACCTTTTTTGCTTGGAAGTCAGGAGTCTACTTGTCTATTTTGGATTCAGCCCCAGCTGGTTCGGTCCGGGATCTCGGACGAGCGGAGGCGGGGCGGGCGCGGATCGGCTGGGCCGCGTCTTACATGCCGGTGCTCAAACAGATCCACGATCGCTTCGAGCTGGAGAAACCGCTCACCGGGATCCGGATCGGCGCCTGTCTGCACGTCACGACTGAAACCGCAAACCTCATGCTTGCCCTACAGGCCGGAGGCGCTGAGATCGCGCTGTGCGCGAGCAATCCGCTCTCGACGCAAGATGACGTGGCCGCCGCGCTCTGCGAGTACGGCATCGCGACGTATGCGATCAAGGGTGAAGATAACGATACCTATTACTCGCACATCGAATCGGTGATCGCGACCAAGCCGCAGATCTCGATGGATGACGGCTGCGATCTGGTCACGACGATCTACACTAAGCACCGCGAGCAGCTCACCGGGATGATCGGCGGCTGCGAAGAGACGACGACGGGCATCATCCGCCTGCGCGCCATGCAGCGCGACGGCGTCCTTCCCTATCCGGTGATCGCCGTGAACAACGCACTAACCAAGCACATGTTCGACAACCGCTACGGCACCGGCCAGTCGACGCTCGACGGGATCATTCGCGCGACCAATGTTTTGCTCGCCGGACGGACGCTGGTCGTCGTCGGTTACGGCTGGTGCGGGCGCGGCATCGCCTCGCGGGCCGCGGGCATGGGGGCGCACGTTGTCGTCACCGAAGTCGATCCGCGGAAGGCGATCGAAGCGGTGATGGACGGCTATCGCGTCATGCCGATGACCGAAGCCGCCAAGATCGGCGACATCTTCGTCACGGTTACCGGCAACTATCACGTGATTCGCGAAGAGCACTATAAGCTGATGAAGGACGGCGCGATCGTCTCCAACTCGGGGCATTTCAACGACGAGCTCGATCTCGATTCGATCCGCAGAATGGCGATCCGCAAACTTGAGCCGCGTGAATTCGTCGAGCAGTACGAGCTCCAAGACGGCCGCATGATCTGCATTCTGGCCGATGGCCGCCTTGTGAACCTGGCCGCGGCCGAAGGCCACCCGGCGGCGGTGATGGATATGTCGTTTGCGAATCAAGCGCTCGCGACGTCGTACCTCGTCAAGCATTATAAAGAGCTCGAAAAGCGCGTCTACGACGTGCCGCTGGAAATCGACGAAGAAGTCGCGCTCCTCAAGCTTGCCTCGATGAGCGTCGATATCGACACCCTCACGCCCGAGCAGGTCAAGTACATCGCGTCGTGGAGCGAAGGAACCTGATGGCGTATAAGCGGCTCTTTACCAGTGAGTCGGTGACCGAGGGACACCCCGACAAACTCGCCGATCAGATCTCCGACGCGGTGCTCGACGCGCTGCTCAAGGACGATCCCTACTCTCGCGTAGCCGTCGAAACGTTTGCAATCACCGGGCAGATTCACATCGCCGGCGAGGTGACTACGAAAACCTACGTCGACATCCCGAAGCTCGCGCGAGAGGTCGTGCGCGACGTCGGCTATACGCGGTCGGCGATCGGGTTCGATGCCGAGACGTGCGGCGTCAGCGTCTCGATCGACGAGCAGTCCCCCGACATCGCGATGGGCGTGGATCGTTCGTGGGAGGCTCGTTCCGGGGACGACGACGAGTTCGAGCGCATCGGCGCCGGCGATCAGGGCATGATGTTCGGTTACGCCTGCCAGGAAACCGAGGAGCTGATGCCGCTGCCGATCGTCCTCGCGCACAACCTCACCCGCCACCTCTCGGCAATGCGCAAGAACGGCGACATCCCCTATCTTCGCCCCGACGGCAAGTCGCAGGTTACGATCGAGTACGATGGCGACCGTCCGGTACGCGTCGAGGCCGTCGTGCTCTCGACGCAGCACGATCCCGAGATTCCGCTCGAAGAGATTCGCCGCGAGGTCCGCGAGCGCGTGATCGATCACGTGATTCCGAAAACGATGTTCGACGAGCACACGCGCGTCTACGTCAATCCGACCGGCCGGTTTGTCATCGGCGGCCCAAAGGGTGACGCGGGGTTGACCGGCCGTAAGATCATCGCCGATACCTACGGCGGCATGGCGCGCCACGGCGGCGGCGCTTTCTCCGGCAAGGATCCCACCAAGGTCGACCGCTCGGCGGCGTACGCCGCGCGCTGGGTCGCCAAGAACGTCGTCGCGGCCGGGCTCGCCGACCGCTGCGAAGTGCAGGTGGCCTACGCAATCGGCGTCGCGCATCCGGTGAGCGTCTTAGTCGAAACCTTCGGCACCGGCAAGCTGCCCGACGAACAGATCGCGGCCGCGGTCCTGAAAGTGTTCGATCTGCGCCCCGCGGCGATTATCCATAATCTCGATCTCCGGCGCCCGATCTACAAGCAAACCGCGGCGTACGGTCACTTCGGCCGCCCCGATCTCGACCTGCCATGGGAACGCGTCGACCGTGCCGACGCGCTCCGCACTGCTACTTCATTCAGTGGAGAACAGCTACGTGTACCAAACTTTGCGCACTAAAGCGGCCGTAGCGGCCGGAGCGTTCGTGCTGCTTTGCGGCTCGCTGGCGCCGGCCGGCGCGACGACGTTTACCTCATCGCAAACGTTGAAGTCGGGAACGCGGATCGCGTGCGTGCTCGACGAGCACATGGATTCGTCCAAGCTCAAGTACGGCGACAAGTTCACGCTGCGGGTCACCGATACGTCGCACCCGGTTCTCGCCGGCTCGGAGATCATCGGCTACATCACAGAGGTCCGTCAGCCCGGGGGCGCCAACCGCGCGCGCGTGGGCTTCATGCTGACGGCGATCAAGCTTTCGAACGGAAAGAAGAAGAGCATCAGCGCGACCGTCATCAGCAAGCGCGTGGTGCCGATCAATCCCGGCGCGCAGTCGGCATCGCGCCAGCAGCTCTCGCCGATGGCCGGCGTTCCGTACGGAACCGCGACGCCCGGCCCAATCGCGTGGCAGATGAATATCGGCAGCGGTCCTTCGAACGTCAATACGAGCTCCTCGCCAAATCTCGGCGGCTACGTCTACGCGATGAACTCGAACGAGCCGATCGTCGTTAACGCGGGCACGCCGGTTACGGTCGAACTCACCGAGAGCCTGACCGTTCCGTAGGGTTCAGGAGCTGGTCCATCGTGCATTGACGCGGCGCTTTATCGGGGCGCCAGCGTAAGAGACGGGCGGCGTGGCGAAAGCGTCGCGCCGTCGTGTGGTCGAAGGCAACCTCCACCACGATCTCCGGGCGAACCGGAAACCATTGCGCGTCGGCCGCACGCCGCCAGCGGCTCGGACCGCCGGGTGCATTGCCGGTAAATCCGGGAGGCTCAACGATCGGTTTGAGCAGGTCCGCCGCGCGTTTGCGATCCGGTACGCCCATCGAACCGACGAACCCGATGTGATCGAGCAGCCCCTCTTCGTCGTACAGCCCGAGCAGCAGTGAAGCGATTGCGCCGCCCGAGCTTGTCCGGAAACCGCCGATGACGCAGTCGGCGCCGTAGCTGCGCTTCACCTTCACCGCCGCATCGCGCCCGCCGAACGCGTACGGCACGTTTTTCTTCGCGATGATTCCGTCGAACCGAGCCAGACTGCCGGCAAGCCATTGTTTTCCGAGGGCGGGATCGTCGGTTGCGGGCGAAATCGCCACGGTCGCATTTTTAGCAAAGTTGCGGTGCATGAAGTCTTCGAGGTGTTCGCGCCGCTCGCGTAGTGCACGCTCGAAGAGCGCGTCGCGACCGCTCACCAGCAGATCGAAGAGCACGTACGTTGCGGGCGCCTCGACGGCGAGCTTGCGTACGCGGCTCTCGGCCGGGTGGATGCGCTGAAGCAGCGCGTCGAAATCCGAGCCGTCGCCGGCGGGGACGATCAGCTCGCCGTCGGTGACGAAGCGGCTCTCCTTTGCGCTTTGGAGGGCCGCGACGATTTCGGGAAAGTAGCGCGTCAGCGTTTCGCCGGATTTCGACTGGAGCTCGACGTCGTGGCGATCGCGAAACGCGATGCAGCGAAAGCCGTCCCACTTCGGTTCGTAGCTCCACTCCTCACCTTCGGGAATGCGCGCCACTTGCCGCGTCTCCATCGGCTCGATCGGCGGCGGGAGAGCAAGCTCCTCAAAGCGCCGCACGGGTGTCCTTTCCCTTCAAGCCGCCGAGATCGAAGCGGCCGCGACTCTGCAGCAGCGGCTTCCAGAGGTCGCCGATCTTCGCGACGCGGCCGGGCACGTTAAAGACGGTGAAATCGGTCAGCTCGCAGCCGGCCTCGATCTCTTCCCACGTCACCGGCGTCGAGACGGCCGCCGCCTCGTTCGGACGCACCGAGTAAATTGAAGCTAGCGTCTTTCCGAAGGCGTTCTGGTTGTAATCGACGAGCACTCGCGACTTCGGACGGTCCGCGACGCGGTAGATTGCCGTGAGGACGTCGGGGTGGGCTTTGGCGATCTGCACGCCGATAGCTTTTGAGACCTCCCAGACTTCGTGCTGAGTGAACTCTTTGCGGATCGCCACGTAGACGTGCACGCCGCGGCTGCCGGTCGTCTTCACGAAGGGCGTCATGCCGATCCCGGTCAGCACGTCGCGCACGATCAGCGCGGCTTCGCGCACGGTCTCAAATCGCGTTTCGGGTGTCGGATCGAGGTCGAAGTGAATGTAGAGCGGATAGTTCGGCTCGTCGCAGAGCGAGTACCAAGGGTTGAGATCGATGCACCCGAGGTTGATGAGCCACATCAATGACGGGCGGTCGTTGATGATCGGAAAGTCGATGACGTTGCCCGAGCGGTGCTCGACGGCGCAGGTGACGATCCACTCCGGCCGCGGGTTCGGCGCGCGCTTCATATAGAAGAAGTCGCCGGTCACCCCGTGCGGGTAGCGCTTCATCACCATCGCTCGGCCGGCGACGTGCGGGAGCAGCGCGTCGGAGACGCTCAGGTAGTAGCGGAGCAGGTCGCCCTTCGTCAGGCCCAACTTCGGGAAGTAGACCTTCCTCAGGTTGGTCAGCGCCACACGGCACCCGTCAACCTCAATGGTTACGTCGTCTACGTCGGCGGGTATCTCAACCGTCGGGCGGGCCTGCTTCGCGTTCTCCGGCACGAGGTGCGATATACCCGAAGGGGAGTCGAGCCTCCCTCGTGGAACCCCCGTCCGCCGGCCACTCCGCCGCCCGACCGTTCCCGGTTAGCTCAGTTGGTAGAGCAGCTGACTGTTAATCAGCGGGTCGTTGGTTCGAGTCCAACACCGGGAGCCACTCCAAAATGCCCCCGCAAAATCAGCGTTTCTTGTGGGGGACTCCTTTTTGTCTGGCTCACTTTGGGAACTAGGATGGCTTGAACGCGGCTAGCCGCATCACGCTGCATAGTCGGCGAGACGTGTGAATACGTGTCGGCGGTAATTGCGATCGAGGCGTTCTGAGACGCTCGCCTGCCATCTTGAGGTTTACGCCGGGCTTCGAGCATCAGTGTAGCGCTTTGCTGGCGCAGATCGTGGAAGCGAACTGGCGCGTCAATCTTCTTCGAAAGGCCGGGACCATAAAGGGTTGAGCGCTTGGGGACAAAGCGCTAGCATGGAAGTATGGTCTACGCACCGGCATTCGTGGGTTCGCTAATCACCCATGAGCCTTTCGATCCCAGATACTGCCCACCACATGCAATCGGATACCTCCGTCCAACAGCGGCACCCTCAAGTGAGCAAGTCGTTGCGGGAGGCAACGCAAAGTGGACCGATGACTATACGTGGGTCGCATGGTTTCCAGAAAAACATCCCGTGGTCACGCTTACTTACAACGCCGAGTCTTTCAAGGTGAAGGGTCCGGGCTCATATCGGTTTTACCACGGTGTGTATTGATTTTTGGGGGCTCAAACGTTTGCGTTGATCCCAGAGTCAGCCTAATGGGCGTCATTATGGTCATGGCAAGCGGCGAGTCTTACGTCCGCCCAGGTTGCCGAAGCAAATATCTGTGAAGCCTCCCTGAAGCTGGAGCAAAGACATGTTACGTCGCCTGGTTTGTAGTTTAATAGCCAGCGCGCTGTTGCTGCCGGTCGCGGCGGCAGCGCAAGTCAAGGAATTGAACTTTCCCGTCCGTCCCAATGCAATAGCCGTGCGGCTTGAATCGGATAAGCCTGTTTACCGCGTGGGAGAGCCGATCGAGCTCAGGCTAATACTGATCAATCGAACCTCTCAAGCGATTATTTATGCAAATGCTCCGCCGCCCTACGCGGTAAGTAAGCTCACGGTCGTGAACGCTGCCGGAAATACTGTGCCTACGACGGCGCCTCACGGCCCGCAGTACGGATTTGAGAGTTCTATGGATCCCACTGAGCTAGAGCCCGGCAAGCCTTTTGTTATGGAATACAGCGATGCAGAAACCAATGGCGCGACGGGCGATTGGGTGGACATCAAGCACTGGAACTACGACATTGGGCCCGGTACCTATAGAATCACTGCCTCCATCGAGATCGGGGCCTTTGGCAAAAATGCGGCACAGTTCACAGCAGCTGCGCGATCGAATGAAGTTAAAATAACGGTACTAAAATAGCACCTTACGGCTTAGGGGGTGTGGCCGCGACCGCCCCAATTAAGCAAGTTTCCCGGCTGTCGCGTCAACCCGAGATTTGGGCGTCGGCAAACCAGGAGCCGCCTGCCCCCTGGGTAAAGGAACCAGGAGATGCGGAACGGGCTTACCCTCGCCGCGGTTATCGTTTTGCTGGCGCTATGGTGCCGGCCGGATCGCTTGCGGAGACGACGCTGCGCACGGAAGTGGTGACCTCGGGGGCTTCGCCGGTTCGGGTCGATTCGTGCCGCGCTGCGCTTAGCGATAGCCGTCTCTACATCGCCGCCGCGGTCGACTTCACGAACATCAGCCCGCAGCCCGTCAACGCAGTGCGGTTCGTCTTTGACGTCCAGGACACGTTCAGCGCGATCACGCAATCGATGGGCCTTGATTGGCTCGGGACCTTCGCGCCCGGCGTGCCGATACTAGCCCGTAGGAACCTCGCTGGCACGGTTGGAGCAGTCGGCCAGGAGAATACAGCCTCGAGCCCCGTCAACGTCATCTGCCGCGTTCAATACGTCCGCTATGCCGACGGCCGAGTGTGGAAAGACGGCGATCGCACTGCGCCCGTTGCGCCGGGCCTCTACTATCCGCCGACTCCTGCGCCGAGCGCTACTCCTCAAACTCGTAGGAGCCTGGATTGACCCTTTGCATTGCGGCCCTATGCCAAGACAAAGACCAGCCAATGGTCGTGCTGTCTTTTGATTCACGCATTGAAACCTCGATCGGCGCGCTTGACGCCTTTTTACGCGCACCCTGAGCGCCTTTTATTACTTTTTTGTCGTCAAAAGTGAGGAGTTTTCCCATCTTGCGCGCGACGTCGCGCTGCATATCCGTACTCACGCGCTGGTAGAAGTCGCCGGTGATCGCGATGTTGGCGTGGCCAAGGCGTTCGCTTGCGATCTTTAGATTCACGCCAGCGGCGAGCATCAGCGTTGCGGATGTATGCCGGAGATGATCGTGGAAGCGTATCGTCTCGCTAATCCCTGCCTTTTTTAGAAGCGGTTTGAAGCTACGCCTCTGAAGTTCGACGGCCGCAAGTGGCCGCCGTATCGATCGACAAAGACGAGCGGCCCGGTATAGCCGGCCGCAGCTTGCCGCGCCTTTGTGGGGCTCGAGCATGGCTAGCGCTCTGGCGTCGAGGACGATCGCATGTTTGCCGGCGCGTGTTTTAGGTTCTGGGGCCTTAAACGTGTGCGGATCGAGCGCGCGATTCACACGGATCGTACCGTTGACGATATCTTCCCAGCGTAGAGCAAGCAGCTCGCTCTGCCGCATCCCGGTATTCAACGCGAGAAAATAAGCGTGAAAAAGCGGATCGTTCTTTGCGAATGTTAGGAAGCGCTGAACCTCCTCGGGAGAAAGCGGATGCCGCTCTTGTCGCGGGATCGCCGCGCCTTTCGCCGGGTTGGAATCGATAAGTTGCCATTGAACGGCGCGATCGAGCGCGCGGCGCAGGACGATCAATGTTAGCGCCTGCGTGCGCGTCGCAGCTTTGTTCTCGGTGACGAAAAGGTGCTGTATCTGCGCCTCGTCGATATCGCGCAGGCCCGTATTGGCGATCCGGCACGTCTTGAGGTGCTTCTCGAAATCGATGTTGTAACTGCGGTAGGTCGTGGTGCGCATCGACGGCTTGACGACCATCGAGAGCCATCGTTCCAAAAACTCAGCGAGACGGATGCCGGGGTCGCGGGCCGATTCCCGTCGCGCCCAATAAGGCTCTGCGCGCCCTGGTGTGCGTTCCGTTCAGCGGTCCCCTCGAGTTCGAGCAAGGCGACGAGCTCACGACGCGCTGCGTCCGGCGTACAAAGCACTCGAGGAGCGAATGCTATCGCTGGACCTTGGCAAAGCGCTGAAGGGGCTCGATTCGGCTGTTAAGTTTGGCTACCGCCGGCGCGTCAGGAGCGAGAGCTCACAGCGCGCCGTCGCTGCGATCGCTGGCTAGAGATCGACTGAACCCTCAGAAATTAGAGGTTCCCGTTTGAACGTCGCAGATCCCATAACCCGAGCGCCGAGAGGATAGCGGAAAAAACGGAGGTCACGGCGAGCGCGAGCAGAGTCCAAACGAAGAAGAACGCTCCGCTGGACTGAGCGACAATGCCGGCCGACAGCCCTCCTGCTCTGCTCACGTGGACGCTGAAAACTACCATGCCCGCGACGGATCCGAGGAGTATGATCGCGTACCCTGACCGCCGCTCGGCGAGCATCAGCGTCCCGTATAGCCAGATGACGAGCACAGCGATTACCACGACGTTTGACGCCGGGGACTTATCGGTCCCATAGACGATATCATCCGTCAAGTGAAATGAGAGGAGTATGATCGAGAGCAGGGACACGATGGTTAAGACATTCGTCCGCTTCATAAGAACCTACTGACGGTGCCTTGCTTCCCAGAAAATCGCGATGAGTACGCATAGCAGAACGGTGACGCAGACTATGGCGGTAGCGACGACTATGGCGGTCGGCAAGCTCATCTAGGCTTCTCCCTTTCTGGCCTACCCTGGTTACGGATCGGGAGCGGTTAAGTTTCGGCATGTTATGCTAGGTTTACCAAACGCCGCCGGACCCCCGATCCAAACTGAATCAGTACCGGCAGACCTCATTGACGTACTGCGAAACCGCCTTATTGCGTAATGCAAAATGCGCGTTGATCACCAACTGACTAGTCCGTTGCTGCTACCGCGACGAAAATGGAGTTGGCGGGGACGCGCGTAAGTGCCGCTTATCGTGGCTAAAGAGACACCGAAAAGACGCACCGTGAAGCGGACTCCGCTCACCTCGCTCGATGGTCTCGGCGATGACCGCGCTTTCAACGCGCACTATGTCGGCGGCACGACCGTCGTCTATAACTGAGCGTGCTGGATTCAAGCGCCGTACCGGCGAACCCGGGGGCCTTTGACAGCCATCGGAAAGGGCACGCGGGTAAAATACCGTGGCGAACACTGGCATGTTCGGAGGCCCCCACAATCGCATCCCTCGGGAATATCTACGAACTATCGAAGACGCCGCCAAATGTCCGCGTCGTCGATCGTGAGTTTGAAATCGACGAAGAGATCCAGCAGAGCCCGGGACTGGCTACGCGTAAGCCCTAAATCGAACCCCGACGGGCGATCAGATGTCGGCGCGTTCACGAGGTAGCGCAGGTTTTAGTCCAACACCGGGAGCCATTTCCAAAAGGCCTTGCGAGGGCGAGGGGTCGCTGTTGCGGATTCGGTGTTCGGCTAAAGCAAAGGGCCCCGGCACCAGGCGCCTCACTTGCGCTTTGTTATTAAGTCGTTTGTTAAGCGACCGTGAAAACCGGACGGAGCCGGAAGTACCGCGAAGGTGTGAATGTAGTCGTCCGCCAGACTCTTAAAAACGTCGTACGGCTTCCCGCCTTTCGGATACTTGTAGTAGCCCATATAGCGTTCCGTCTTAGCATTGCCGAATCGTCCCGATAAGGCAATTGCTCCTTGTATCCAAATGCCGCCTTTCGCTCCCTTTAGTTTTGTAGTGCCCACAACGCTCACGCCGGAATCGGCGACCGCGAGACGGTAGATTTCATTAGGGGGGTTGTTGTGACGCCGGCCTCGGGTTTCAGCAGTGACATATTTGCCGTCCCACTGCAGAGAGGTAACCCAGGCGTTTAGGGTTAGGGAAAAGCTTTTAAATGACTGACTGGTCGCCGTGAACTCGGCTAGCACTTCTTGCTCGGGCTTAATCTCACTCAGAAAGAAAAGGTTGCCTTGATTGTCGTAGGTACAAGCTCCGTAGGCCAACAGGTCGGGGTCGTTGTAGATCTGCGGCTGGCTCGAACCTGGCGGATAGATGGCTACGTAGCCATCGGCAGCGCTTCCGGCCTTATTCACTGTTACGGCAAGGTTTCCGGTGGTCGAGTCCGCGCTACAGGCTGAAACTTCGTAGCCCTGCGGCGGCGAAATGGTCGCGTTCGCAGATGTTGCGCCGTAGGGAAACTGCAGTAGTACTAACTGGCCGGAAATGTTTGTAGTAAAGTAAATATTCCCAGTCACGGCATCCGGGCAGCCCTGCCCATATCCCCCCGTTTGCGGTGTCAGCGTCCCGAGTTCTTTCACTGCGGGGTATGAGTACATCGTCTCGACGCGGCCACCTACGTACAACAAGTCGGAGTATGTCCCTGACGTTCGTGCGGCCTGAACGCTCGAAGCGCTTCCCGGAATCGTGCCGACGCTTTGTCCGCCGCATCCGGATAACGCGAAAAGCACAATAGCTAGCCAGGCGTTGCCGATAAAATAATTGCGGTTCATCCCTTGCTCCTTATTCGCTTCATTCGCTCCGGAGGTACCTTGAGGGCGGGACGGAGATCGCTATGCCCCATAGCCTTGCATTCGCTTCTGTTTTCCGGTGTCGCCTCTGGAAGCGGGCTGTATCGCTTTTTCATTCGAACGCTCGAGGTGATCTGCGGAGACATGGACGTAGACCCGCCGCAACCAGTAAAAGTGCATAATATATTTCGGCTCCAAGCGAGTTACCTTGAGGCCGCCACGGAAACGATAACGCTGTAAACGTGGGAATTGGTTTTGATTCGCTTTCCTATCCTATGGCCACCAGCAGGATATGCCCAAGACGCTATACCGTAGCGGTTCTCCGTGGCATTCATTGTGGGTGATATGAACGTGCTCCCTTGCAGCCAACCGCCGATGAAGCCACCTATGTACTTAGG
>DASXFZ010000047.1 GCA_036489315.1 Candidatus Cybelea sp. | reverse complement strand
CGGCCCGCTGGGGGTCGCGGCGCACCTGGTCGACTATCTGCCGACGCCGGTCGTTACTGCAACCTCGCGCCCCAACGGCGAGAGCGGCTCGGCCGCGAGCGACCGGCTGACCTTCCACCTCGATTTCGACCGGCCGAAATCGATCGGGCCGCTGCGCAGCTTTTGGTCGAACTTCGCGCACGTCGCTCGAGCCCTGGCCTATCTCTACGCCAACGGCGAAGAGGGGCTCAAGCGCGTCTCACAGCTCGCGGTGCTCAACGCGAACTACCTGCGGGTGAAGATCGCGGAGTTTCTTGAGACGCCGTATCCGGAGATCTGCCGGCACGAGTTCGTCGCCTCCGCGCAGGAGCTCAAGAAAGATCACGGCGTGCGCGCGCTCGACATCGCGAAGGCGCTGCTCGATTACGGCTACATGGCGCCGACGATGTATTTCCCGCTCATCGTGCCGGAGTGCCTGATGATCGAACCGACCGAGACCGAGTCGAAAGAGACGCTCGACGAGTTCGTCGACGCCCTGCGCCACATCGTCGAGCAGGCCAAGACGAATCCGCAGGCACTGCTCGACGCCCCGGTCACGACCGTCGTCGGGCGCGTCGACGAAACTCGAGCCGCCCGTCAGCCCGATTTGAGGTGGCGACCTCCGAGCTAAAGCGGCGCACGGCTTGACGGCGCGGCCGCCGCGCCTTACTATAATCTTGCGGAATATAGTCGCAAGGAGAATAGTTTGCAGTGAGCGCCGCCACATTTTATATTCTCGTCGCATTGGCCCAAGGCGACCGGCACGGCTACGCGATCATCAAAGAAATTCAAGACTTTACCGTGGGTGAAGTCGTATTGCTGCCTGGGACGCTCTACCGGCTGATCGGCCAGCTCTGCCGCGATAAGTGGATCGCCGAAGTGCGCGGCGCGCCGAGCGACGACCCGCGCCGGCGCTACTATCGGCTGACGCCGGGCGGTCGAAAAGCGCTCGCCGCCGAAGTCGCGCGGCTCGAAAGCATGGTCAAGCTCGTGCGAAAGAACCAGCTGCTGGCCCGCGAGGCGTAACCGCATGGCCGTGAGCGTGGCGTTTTACCGTGTGCTGCTGCGGCTCTGTCCGCAAGAGTTTCGGAACAGCTACGGCGACGAAGCGGCGGCGACGTTTGCCGAGGCGCTCGCGCGTCTGCGCGACGCGGGCAATATGTCGGCAGCGATTACCTTCGCACTCGCCGGGTACTTCGACATCGTGGTTACGGCACTGCGCGAGCACGCAACGATCGTCGGCGGGGACGTCGCCTTTGCTCTGCGCTTGATGGCGAAGTCGTGGCTTTCCTCGGCGATCGTTATCGCTACGCTTGCGCTAGCGATTGGAATCGGTGCAACCGTCTTCAGCGCGATCGATACCGTGCTGCTCGCGCCGTTGCCGTACTGCTCGCGCCGTTGCCGTACGAAAAGCCGTCGCAGCTGGTCTTTATCTTCGATCGTCCCTACGACGACCCCGGGGCCCACGGTTCCGAAACAAGTCTTCCGAACACGCTCGATTGGCCGAAGCTTGCGCGCTCCTTCAGTTCGATCGGTTCGTACGCGAGCTGGACGCCGACGCGCACCGGCATCACGATGCCGCAAGCGATTCCGGGACAGGTCGTCACCGGCGATTTCTTTCAAACTCTCGGCGTTCGCCCGCTCCTCGGACGTCTCTTGAACGAGTCGGACGCGAGGCCCGGCGCACCGCGAACGATCGTGATATCGGAAACGTACTGGCGCAGTGCGCTAGGTGCGACGCCGGCCGTTCTCGGAGCGACCCTGTCGCTCAGCGATGTCTCGTATCGAATCGTCGGCGTGCTGCCGCGCGATTTCATCATGCCGCGGGCGTCGTCGCTTGGGGGATATCCCCTCGACGTCTATCGTGCATTGGCCAATGACGCCTCGCCGCGCGCCTCTCACTACCTAATCACGGTCGCGCGGCTGCGCGCCGGCGTTTCGCCGCAAGCGGCCGCTGCCGACATGGATCGAGTCGCCGCATTATTACGGGCGCGATATCCGATTGACAACGCCAATATCGCGCAGCACGTTATCCCGATGAGCGAGCAGCTCTTCGGCGCGGCGCGCCTGATGCTCGAGATTGCGCTGGCTGCCGTCGTCGGGATCGTGTTGATCGCGTGCTTGAACGTCTCCAACATCCTGCTCGGGCGAATCGCCGACCGCGAGCGCGAGCTTTCGATTCGCTTTGCCGTGGGCGCCTCGCGCCGGCGGCTGGTCGGCCAGCTTTTCGTCGAGAGCGCGGTGCTTGCGGCGGCCGGCGGCGCCGTCGGCCTCCTGCTCTGCGCGCTGCTCGTGCGGGTGGTGCCGGCGTTCGGCTTCAATCTCCCGCGAATCGTCGGCCTGCACGTCAGTCCGCTCGTCGTGCTCTTCACCCTCGGGGTGACGTGCGCGTGCGCGATCGGCATCGGCACGCTGCCGGCGCTCATGCTCGGCTCTCCGCGTTTCTCAGGCTCGGGCGGAAAGCTCACGCGCTCGGTGGCGGTGGTGCTCGAACTCGCTCTCGCGCTGACGCTGGTGACCGGGTCGGCCTTACTCGTGCGCAGCTTCATCGCCATTTCGTCGATCGACGTCGGTTTCGACTACGACGGCGTGGTGGCCACGAGCGAAGTACTTCTGCCGCTGCGTCGCTATCCGACGCCGGCCTCGCAGTTGGCATTCGCGCACACGCTGCTGGCGCGGCTGCAGGCGCTACCGGATCTGCAGTCGCCCGGGCTGATGGTGTCGACGCCGCTGTCGGACGAGAACTACAACGCTGAAAGCTATCGCATCGCCGGGCGCCCCGTCGATCGCAGGCAAAATCAGAGCGTCGAGTACAACGCGGTGACGGCCGGCGGCCTGCAGTCGCTGCGCCTTCACCTCCTGCACGGTCGCCTGATCGGCGACGGCGATAACGAACGGACGGCACCCGTTGCCATCGTAACCAAAGGCTTTGTGCGCGAGAACTTTCCCAGCGGAAATCCGATCGGCCGGCGCATCGTGATTGCCTACGGCGCTTACCCGGCGTGGGGGCGCACGATCGTCGGTGTCGTCGACGACTTCAAGATGGAGGCCCTCACTGCGGACCCCGCACCGCAAGTGATCGTTCCGTTCTTCCAAGACGCACAGCCGACGTTCCAAATCGTCGCACGCACTCGTGCGGACAATGCGCAGGCGGGTACGGAGATCTCGCAGGCGATCCGCTCCGTCGATCGCGAGCTTCCTCCGCGGCGGGTTGCTTCGTATGCAACCTACATTGCAGATCGTCGCTCGAGTGCGTCGACTGCGGCCCAGATGTTAGGCTTCATGGCGCTGGTCGGACTCCTGCTGGCCGGTATTGGCACCTACGGTGTCGTGACCTACACCGTTGGACGGAGGGCCCGAGAGTTCGGCATTCGCCGCGCGCTCGGTGCGAAGGGCTGGACGATTGCGTCGAGCGTCTTCGTGCAGGTTGCGGTACTTTTCGCCGCCGGGACGCTGCTCGGGATCCTGCTCTCGGCAGCGAGCGCGGCTGCGATCTCAACCTTACTCTACCACGTCTCCCCGTTCGATCCGCCGACATTCATGGTGGTTGCGCTCACGTTAGCGATAACCGCATTCGGCGCGGCGCTGGTCCCGGCGGTGCGCGCGATGCGAACCGATCCCGTCGCCGTTCTACGGCACGAATGAACTACTCGTAGCGCAGCGCCAGCGCCGGATCGACGCGCGTCGCGCGCAGCGCCGGCAGCAGCGCGGCGGCGGCCGCACAGCCGAGCAGGAGCGCGATCACGGTTGCGAACGTGAGCGGATCGAAGGGCGAAATGCCGTCGAGTTGGGGCGCGATCGCTCGCCCCGCGACGATCGCAATCGTCGTTCCGAGCGCGATGCCGAGCGCGCTGACGAAGAGCGCGCGGCGCAGAACGTCGCCGAGCACGTCGCGTGCGCGCGCACCGAGCGCGCGCCGAACGCCGAACTCTCGATAACGCTGCGTTACGCTGAACGAAACGACACCGAAGACGCCCGAGAGTGCGAGCAAGAACGCGACCGCGGCGAGCGAGCCGAGTAAAACGACCGAGGAACGCGGCGTCGAGGCCGCGTCGCCGATCAGTTCCGAAATCGTGTAGACCCGCGGGGTGACGATCTGCGGATCTGCCTGCGCGACCACCCGATCCAACGCCCGATTGAGCGCTTGAGTCGTCAGCGTATCGCTCGAAACGACGACATTGAGCACGTTCGCTCCGACCTGCGCGAACGGAAGGTAGTACATCGGCGGCGCGGGACGGCTCAGGCGCTGTTGCTCGTTGGCCACGACCCCGACGATCGTTGCGGTCGATCGCGGAGAGCCGTTCCACCCGGAGATCCGTAAACGCGTGCCGATCGGGTCGCGATCGCGCAGATACTTCCCGACGAACGCCTCGTTGACGACCGCGACGCGCTGCGAGGCGCCGTTATCGTCGTTCGAGAACGTGCGCCCGCGCAGCAGCGGCAGACCGAGAATGCGGAAGTACGCCGGCGTAACGGCGTTGAGGTGCGCGTCGGGCTGGTCATCGATCGGATACGTCTTGCCGACGATGCCGACCGTGAACGTCACGACCACTTCGGAGAGGGGATATGAAACCGAGAGCGCGGCATCCTTGACGCCGGGAATCGTGCCGACGCCTTCGAGCAGAGAATCGGCAAAGCGCAGGCGCGCCGGCAATCGGCGGTATCGCGTAGACGGCAATCCAATCGCTTCGCTCACCAGCACTCCTTGGGTTCGCACGCCCAGATCCGGGTGCGTCAGCACGTAGAAGCTGCGCACGGTTAGGCCCGAGAGCACGACGAGCACCAGCGTAACGGCGAGCTCCACAACGACGAGTGCCGAGCGCAAGAGCGCTCCCGCCGAGCGGTCTCCGCTGCGGCCCGCGGCTTCGAGGGTACCCGATAAACGCTTCTGCGCGAGCGCCGCGACCGGCCACATTCCCGAAAGTACCGTGACCGTTGCGACCAGCGCCACGGCATAGAGCAGAACGCCGGCGTCGATCCGCACGGAGTCGATCCGCGGCAGCGCTCGTAAGACCGTCGCCGTCAAGAGCGCAAGGCCGCCGTAGGCGAGCCCGATCCCGATCGCGCCGCCCGCTGCGGCGAGCACGCCGGTCTCTGCGAAGAGCTGCGCGCCCAGGCGGCCCGCCGACGCGCCGAGCGACGCGCGCAGCGCAAACTCGCGCTCCCGCGTCGAGGCGTCGGCGAGCAGCAAGTTCGCTACGTTGGCGCAGGCGATCAGCAGAACTGCAATGACGGCCGCGAAAACCGTCCACAACGCCGCGGCGACGTTGCCGAAAAACGCCGAGCTCATCGAATCGGCACCGAAAACGACCCCTGCGTCGTTGCGCGCGTAGCGTTTTGCCAGACGCGCCGAGGCGAGTGTGAGGTCGGCGCGAACCGATTGCATCGTCGCTCCCGGTGCGAGCAGCGCGATCGCGCCCAGATAGCGCGCGCCGCGCTGACTGGCGGGAACGGTGTTGGGCAGCGGCGTCCAGAAATCGTCGCGGTCGAGCGACCCGGCATCGGGCGCCGGCACGCGCAGGTTCGGCGCGACCCCGACGATCTCGATCGGCACGCCGTCGAAACCGATGCTCTTGCCGATCGCGTTTGGATCGGCGCCCAGCTGCGTGCGCCAGAGCCGCTCCGAGACGATCGCCCGGCGCACGCCGGCCCGTCCATCGGCGGAGGTGAAGAATCGCCCGAGTTCCGGCTTCAATCCGAGCACCGAAAAGTAGTTCCAGCTTACGTCCATGCCGAAAATTTGGCGCGGCTTGCGGGCACCGGTCAAAACCGCCGAGTCTTGCACTTCGCCGGCGATTGCGTCGAACGTCGTCGTGTTCGTGCGCAGATCGGAAAGGTCGGGAATCGAGAGCGCGCTGCCGGCGACGCCACGCCGATCGTGATCCTCGACGACTGCAAGGCGCGCCGCGTTGGGGTACGGCAGCGGCTTGATCAGCACGGCGTCGAGCACGCTGAAGACTGCGACGTTCGCGCCGATGCCCAGCGCAAACGAAGCGACGACGACCGCAACTAAGAGCGGAAGCCGGCGCAAGCGGCGGACGCCGAAGATGACGTCGCGCGCGAGCGTATCGGCACGCATCGCCAGGCCCGTCACGACGATATCGAGCGCCGCCTGCACCGCGCCGGCGTCTTGATCGGCGAGATCGGCGAGGATCTGATCGCGAAACTCCGCGCGAAAGTCGGCCGGATATGCCAATAGCGCGAGCTTGACGAGGCCCAGGCCCTTCACGTCGCGCGCCCGGGGAGCAGCTCCAGATCGCGCGCCATGCGCACGAGGTCGTCTAGACGCGCCGCCTCCGCGCGGGCGATGCGCCTACCGCGCGCCGAGAGCCGGTAGCGCCTGCGCCGCGAGTCGACTCCGTCCTCGGGAAGTTCGACGATCCAAGCGTCGACGAGCATCTGCCGGATGATCGGATAGAGCGTGCCGGGGGTCAAGCGGACGGACCCGCCGGTGAGATTCGCGACCGTCTTTGCGATCGCGTAGCCGTGCGTCTCTTCGCGTGCCAGCGAGAGCAGCACGTAGAACGCGCGCGGGCTCAACGGAAGAAGATCGTTGATATCGCTTGATGAGGACACGCCGACCTCGCACAAAAATGCAAATAGATTGAAAGCCACTATATCCACATTCGTTCGAGATGTCAACGTGCAGTAGTTGACAATAGGGCGATACCGGATATATCATGATTGCGATATATCCACTATGGTTATAAGGGAGCGACAATGCTCAATCGCCGTCAGGATCCCGCACCGCTCTTACCGTTGGCGACCAGCGCCTTTCACATTCTGCTCGCGCTGGCCGAAGGCGAACGCCACGGTTACAGCATCGGTAAGGCCGTCGAGGCCACGACCGGCGGGCAGATCAGCCTCGGGCCCGGCACGCTCTACCGGCAGCTCAAGCAGATGTCCAACGACGGCTGGATCGTCGAAATCGAACGCAACGACGACGACGCGATGCGGCGCCGTTACTATCGCTTGACGCCCTGGGGACGCAAGATCGCCCAAGCCGAAGCGGTGCGGTTGGCTCACCTCGTCGAGGTGGCGCGTTCGCGCCGCTTACTTCCCATAGGCGCGTAGCGGCTCGTTCAACGTGGACGTCATTCGCGCGCGCTCGCGGCGTTTGCCGAAGTGGCCCTATGCGGTTGCGGCGGGGCTCGCGGCGCTGATCGTCGTCGGCTGGGCGGTGCGCGGCGCGGGCTCGCACGCCGGCGCGACCATCGAGCGCGCGACGCTCGTCACCGACGTCGTACGCCGAGGCACGCTCGTGCGCTCGGTCAGCGCGCAGGGAACCTTCACGCCCGATCGCGTGCGCGTCGTGGCGGCCGCGCAGAGCGGCCTCATCGATCAGCTCTTCGTCAAGCCGGGCAGCGCGGTTGTGCCCGGTACGGTCGTCGCGCAAATGGAGAATCCGTCGCTCGACGCGGCCGCACGCGACGCGCAGGCGCAGCTGGCGGTGGCAAGGGCAGATCTCGAGAGCGCGCAGCAGCAGGCGCGTACCGAGCGACTGACGCAGCAGGGCGTGCTCGATAGCGCGCAGGCGCAGATGGAGCAGAGCGCGCTGCAGGCGCAGTCGCTCGCAACGCTGCACCGCCGCGGCCTCGTCGCCGACGTGCAGTATCGCCAAGCGATCATCGCCTCGCGCAAGGACGGCAACGACGTGCGCATACAGACCGCGCAGCTCGGTGCCGCTTCGGCCGACGCGCGGGCGAAGGTCTCCGCGGCGCAGGCGCGCGTCGTGCAGGCCCAAGCGCAGCTCGATGCGGATCGAGCGCAAGTGGCCGCGCTTACCGTTCGCTCCGCGACGGGCGGCATCGTGCAGAGCGTCGAGGTCGACCCGGGAAGCAGCGTCGCTGGAAACGCGGTGATCGCACACGTCGCCGATACGAGCTCGCTCAAGGCGGTGCTGCAGGTCGCGGAGGGCGACGTGCACGCCGTAGGCGTCGGCATGCGGGCGAGCATCGACACCGGCAACGGCGTCTTCGAGGGCCGCGTCGCGCGGGTCGGACCGGCGGCCGAGAACGGCACCGTCGCCACCGACGTCACCTTTGCCCGGCCGCTGTCCCGCGGCGTGCGCGCCGACACGAACGTCGACGGAATCATCTACATCTCTTCGATCCGCAACGCCGTCTCGATCGCGCGCCCAGCCGGTGCGACCGAAGGCAGCATGAGCGAGCTTTTCAAGGTCGTCGACGGCGGAAAATCGGCCGTGCGGGTCCGCGTGCACTTCGGACGCGGCTCCTCGGACCGAATCCAGGTGCTCTCCGGGCTCGAACCGGGCGATACCGTCATCGTCTCGGATATGTCGAACTCCATTGATCAAACGACGCTGAACTTACGATAGGGGTCGCGATGCTGGTTGAACTCGAGAATCTGGGCCGCAGCTATTTTACCGAAGAGGTCGAAACGCGCGCCCTGCGCGACATCAACCTCACGATCGAGCGCGGCGAGTACGTCGCGATTGAAGGTCCGTCGGGATGCGGCAAGTCGACGCTCCTTTCGATCATCGGCCTGCTCGATACGCCGACGGCGGGGCACTACCGGCTCAACGGCCGCAGCGTCGAACAGCTCGGCACCGACGAGCGCGCCGCCATCCGCAACCGCGAGATCGGCTTCATCTTTCAGAGCTTCAACTTGATCGGCGATCTCAGTGTCGCCGAGAACGTCGAGCTGCCGCTGGTCTACCGCGGCATGACGCGCGGCGAGCGCCGGCTGCGCGTTGCCGAAGTGCTCGAGCGCGTGCATGCCGGCCATCGGGCGAAGCACTACCCCGCGCACCTCTCCGGCGGCGAGCAGCAGCGCGTCGCGGTCGCACGCGCGCTCGCCGTCGATCCTTCGATCCTTCTGGCCGACGAGCCGACTGGAAATCTCGACACGAAAAACGGTGAGGCCGTGATGGAGCTGCTGCGCGAGCTGCACGACGGCGGCTCGACGATCGTGATGGTCACCCACGACGCACGCTTTGCCCGCCACGCGAAACGCACGGTCGGATTGCTCGACGGCCAGCTCGTCGACGTGCCCGTCGCCTCCGCGGCGATGTAGGACTCAGAGAGATTCTCTCGGTGTTCTTCCTGTTCGCGGCACAAGTGACGCTCGCACAGGCTATTTCCGTGGCTGCGGCGCGCTCGCCGGCACTGCGTATCGCGACCGATACCTATCGGCAGACGGGCGCCGCCGTCGCGCTGAGCAACACGCCGTATCAACCCAACGTGACCGGCACGCTCTCTGCGGTGGCGGGCTCGAGCGCGCCAACGGCGCAGTCACCGAGTGAGGATCTCGCCGGCGTCGGGCTCGTGCAGCTCGTTTTTGACGGCGGTCACGTGCTCGCGCAGATTCGCACGGCGCAAGCCACGCAGTCGGCGGGCTCGGGAACGCTCGCACGTTCGGCGCAGCAGATTGCCTTCAACGTCGCACAGACGTACTACAACGCACTCGAAACGCGCGCTGCGGTAAAGCTCGCGCTGCGGATCGTCGCGCAGGACCGCGCGCAGGAGAATCTGATCCGCGCGCAGATCGACGCCGGCGTCGCCTCGCGGGTCGATCTCGCTACCGCGCAAATTCCGACGGCGCAAGCGCTCGTGCAGGTCGCGCGGACGCGCGGGCAGGACGTCGCGGCGCTCGCGGCGTTCGACAACACGATGGGCCTGCACGCGAATGCAGACGTCGAACCCGCCCAGGATTCGGCCGGCGAGACGAGCACGTCGCAGATTCCCAACGAGCCGGCGACGTACGATGCTGCAGTAGAGCACGCGATGAGCGTTCGACCGGATTACCAGAGCGCGCAACGCGCTCTGGTGGCGGCCAACCAGACGTTGCGCGCCGCGAAAACGCTCGACTCGCCGCAGGTCGGCGTTGTCGCGAACGCCGGCGTCGCGAACCTTCCGGGGAGCGGCCTCGGCACGCTGCCGAACAACTTCGTCGGCGCAACGATAACGCTGCCGTTTTACGATCAAGGCGTGCGCAACGCGCAGAGCGAGTCGGCATCGATCGGGGTCGACCTGCAAGAGGCGACGCTGTCGCAGACCGAACTTGGCATCGAGTCCGACGTTCGCCAGGCGCTGGGCACGCTGACCGGCGCGCGCGACGCGCTCGTGCAAGCCGAGTCGGAACTGCGCACCGCGCAGGAAGTACTCGTCGACGCCCAGGTGCAATATCGAGCCGGCATCACCAATCTGGCGCTGCTGCTCAACGCGCAGAGCGGGCTTACCCAGGCCGAGACCGATCGCCTCACGGCGGTCTACGCGCTGCGCCAGGCGGAAGAGTCGTATCTCTTCGCCCTCGGCGACCTGAGGTTGCCCTAAAAAAGCGGAAGGAAAGTTAACCGTAGTCATCAAAATGCCAGCGCGATGATCACGCTTCGACCGCTCATCGGCGACCTGCAGGAGCGGGCGCCTCGCGAGCGCGGCCCTCGCGAGATGGCCCGCTTGCTTTCGGCGGCCTCGGATTCCTGGACCCTGCCTCGGCCGCTCGTGGCGCGGGCGAATGCCTACACGCGCACCCGCGTTCATCGAGAGGGCCGCTTCGAGGTCGTGCTGCTCAACTGGGCGGCGGGGGCCTTCTCGGCGATCCACGATCACGGCGGACAGCACTGTTGGATGTCGGTACTCGAAGGAAGCCTCTGGGTCGACGATTTCGTCCGGCTCGATGACGGCGAGAGGCCGGGCTACGCGCGCATCGAAGCCCGCGAGTCGCGCCTGCTCGGGCCTGGCGATCTCGACCTGCGATCCGGGCCCTTCGATCTCCATCGCGTCGGAGCGACCATGGGGGCGCCGGCGATCTCACTGCATATCTACGCGGCGCCGCTGCGCAAGTATGCCGTCTACGACGAACTGTCGGATCGCTGCCAAACCGTAATTGGGACGTACGACGATGTCTTAAGCGAGCGGCGGCCGCTCGTTCCCGTTCGCTAGAGTAGTCGCTAACAGCTAAAGCTTTTAAGAAGGATGCCGTGCTCCGACAATCCGTAGCGGAAGTTTCCGATGTCGCTATAATCGGCGGCGGGTTCTGCGGTGCAGCCGTCGCCGCCCATCTTGCCCACCACGCTCCGGCCGGCTTTTCGCTCGCGCTCTTTGAGCCGGGAGAGGCCGGCCGGGGCGCCGCCTACGGAACGGCGCACGGCGAGCATCTCTTGAACACCCGCGCGCGGATGATGAGCCTGTTCCCGGCGCGTCCCGATCACTTCGTACGCTGGCTCGGACCGCGGGCGCAGCCCGAGGACTTCGTTTCACGCCGGCTTTACGGTGAGTACGCCGGCGAGTGCGCCCGTCGCGCCTTCGAGCGCCCGGGATTCGCGCAGGTTCCCGAGCGCGTCGCGCGCGTCACGCGCGAGCAAGATGATACGTTTACCCTAGAAACGAACGGCGGAACGCGCTGCGTCGCGCGGGCGGTCGTGCTCGCGACCGGAAATCCGCAGCCGCTCGACTCGTTCTTTCCGCTCGAGATGCGACTGCATCCCGGATTCGTCTCCGATCCGTGGCGCTTCGACTACCGTCGCGTTGGCGGCCACGTCCTCGTCATCGGTTCCGGACTCACGGCGCTCGACGTGCTCGTCGCTCTCGAGGCCGGCGGACATCGCGGCAAGGTCGACGTCGTCTCGCGTCGCGGACGCTATCCCGAAGTCCACGCCGAGGTTGCTGCCTACGATGTGATACCCGCGCTCGAAACGCACGACGCGCGCGCGCTCCTGCGCAGTTTTCGCCACCACATCAAGGACGCGGCGCGGCGAGGATTCGACTGGCGCGCGGTCGTTGAGGCGGTTCGCCCCGAGGCCGAGGCGATCTGGAAACGCGTCCCAACCACGGAGCAGCGCCGCTTCGAGAAGCATCTGCGCGCCCACTGGGAACGCTACCGGCATCGCGCGCCCCAGCAGGTCGACGCGGTGCGCGAGCGCTACCGCCGCTCCGGCCGGCTCGAGACTCACGCGGGGCGCGTCGCCGGGATGCACGATGGCGTCGTGACGATCGCCCAGCGCAACGGAGGCGTGACCGAACTCAGACCCGATTGGATCGTCAACTGCACCGGCTTCGGCGGCGCGGCGGCGCTCGCTAAGGATCCCCTGATCGCCGGGATGCTCGAAGCGGGATTGATCTCCGCCTCGCCCGGCGGCCTCGGGCTCGACGCGAGCTCGCGGCTCGCGGCTCTGGGCGCAACCCACCTCCCTACTGCGGGCCTGTGGTTGGTTGGGCCGCCGGTGCGCGGTTCGCGCTTTGAAGCCACCGCCGTGCCGGAACTCCGCTCGATGGCCGAGTTGGTCGCCTATCAGGTTCTGGCTGCTCATCCGGGCCGGATGCAGCCGCTGCTCGTCGGCAACGCGGTCACGCAAGGACAGTGGTAAGCTCCACTCCTGTTCGACGGTGCGTGAGCGCGTTGGACGTCGGCGCGAGCGGCGGGTCCCGACACGAGCCCGCCGCTTTGCGTCGGGGGTTTGCCGTAAAAAGGGCGTTCCTTCTCGCAGGCGCTTTTAGGGCGCGAAGCCTAATAATGGAGTAACCAAGGGGGGCTGGAACCGGCCCCCTTCCCTGTCCAAAAGTGGAGCGTATGCGGATCAAATACGAGGTGTCGGCGGGCGGATTGCTGCTGCGCCGGCGCGATTCGACCTACGACGCGCTACTGATCGGGCGCGGCGCACCGCCGCGCGTTTGGACGTTGCCCAAAGGTCATGTCGAAGCTCGTGAGACGACCGAACAAGCGGCTCTGCGCGAAGTGCGCGAAGAGACGGGCTGCTGGGGCGAGATCATCACGCGCCTCTCCGAGATCGCGTACTGGTTTTACGTCGGCAAGGCCAAGCACCGCAAGGCGGTCACGTTCTTTTTGATGCGCTACCGAACAGGCGATCCGGCCAATCACGATCACGAGGTGGACGACGCCCGCTGGTTCGACGTCGCGCAGGCTCGCAAGACCCTGAAATACATCAACGAAAAACGCCTCGTGGATCTTGCGCTCGAGTATCTGGCCGAAAACCCCGGCGCTTTCGGCGAGCCGGCGATCGAAGAAGAAGCCCGCTCCCTGTCATCCTAACCATGCCGTTGTCAACCTGAGCCCGTCGAAGGAAATGTCCTCTCCGGCTTTTACCGTCCGCCTCGAGCAGTTCGACGGGCCGCTCGATCTGCTGCTGACGCTGATCAAAGAAAACCAGCTCGACGTTGCGACCGTGCCGTTGGCCAGCATGGCCGAACAGTATCTTTCGTTCGTGCGAATGATGGAGGCGGGCGACCTGGAGGTCGCCGCGGAGTATCTCGTCATTGCCGCCACGTTGATCTTTTTGAAATCGAAGGCGCTGCTGCCGCCGATTCCGCAAGAGTTCGTCGACGAGACCGCCGAGACGCCCGAACAGGTCGAAGAGCACCTGCGGCGCCGTCTGATCGCCTACTCGAAGTATCGCGAGTTCGGCGAGCAGCTTCGCGAGTACCAGAACGAAGCGGCCGCCCACTATTACCGCGAGCCGGGCGACCCGGCCGGCGATCTCGTGCAACGCTACGACATCAACCCCGACCGGCTCAATCGGGCCTTTCTCGCGATGCTTTCGCAGGCGCGCCCCGAGAAGCGTTCGATCGCGCGCGAACGAATCTCGCTCATCGCCTCTATGGACTACATCGTCAAACGCATCAAGGAGCAGGGCGAGGTGCGCTTTTCCCAGCTGTGCGAGGAGCTGGGCATGACGCGCGACGTGATCGTCGTGACGTTCCTCGCGATCCTCGAGCTGATCCGCCGCCGCCGAATCTTATTCGAACAAGATGGCGCGTTCGACGACATCCGCCTCTTCGCTAGGGCCGCCGCGTGACGAGCTCGGATCTGCAGCGGCAGATCGAGGCACTGCTCTTCGTTGCGAGCGAAGCGCTTTCGATCCCGCAGCTCGCCAAGCTCCTGGGCGCCGAAGGATCGGAGGTCGCGGCTGCCCTGCAGCAGATCGAGGCCGATTACGGCAACCGCGGCATCGTCGTGCGCGAAGTTGCCGGCGGATACCGCTTCGCGACCTCGCCGATGGCGCGCGAAGTCGTCGAAGCCTATCTCTTGCCGCCGAAGTCGACACTCTCGACGCCGGCAATGGAGGCGCTGGCGATCGTCGCGCACGTTCAGCCGGTGACGCGCGGAGAGATCGAAGCGATTCGCGGGGTCAACTCCGACAGCGTCGTAAGCACGCTGCTCGATCGCGGGTTCATCGCCGAGGCCGGCCGTAAAGACGTCGTTGGGCGTCCGATGCAGTACAAGACGACGCCGTTCTTTCTCGAGTCTTTCGGGTTGCGTTCGCTCGACGATCTGCCCGAGCTCGAGCTCGAGCCGGGGCAGCCGCTCGAGTTCAACCTCGGCTCCGCACCCGACCTCGTATCGCCCTGAGCTTGTCGAAGGCCCTCGAAGGGCACTGAGAATGCGCGTCGGCATGCACGTCCACATCGCGACGGGATACGTGAAGGCGGTCGAGCACGCGAAGGCGCTCGGCGCGAGCGCGATGCAAGTCTTCTCGTCGAACCCGCGCACCTATCGCACGAGCACGATCGACGTCGAGGCACTCGACGCGTTCGCCCAGCTACGCCGCGAGAACGGCCTCGATCCGTGCGCGATCCACACGCCGTACCTCATCAATCTCGCGAGCCCGGATCCGAAGATCTCGCAAGGTTCCCTGCGGCTGCTGCAGCACGATCTGGAAGTTGCCGCGCGCGGCGGGATGCGTTTCGTCAACACGCATCTCGGATCGTACGGCAGTCGCGATCGGCGGGAAGGCTTTTCGGCGATCTGCCGCGCGCTCGAAACGGCGCTCGCGACGATCGAGCCGGGCGTCTATCTCGTGTTGGAGAACTCCGCCGGCGCGGGCAGCCTCGCGGGCGGGACGCTCGACGAGCTCGGCGGGTTCGTGAAGACGATCGGCCATCGGCAGCTCGGCGTCTGCCTCGATACGGCGCATGCTTGGGCCTCCGGCTACGAGATCGACTCGAAGGCGGGCGTCGACCGTTTTATCGAGGAGGCCGAGAGCAAGATCGGCATCGACCGGCTTCTGATGTTCCATTTCAACGATACGCAAGTGCCGCTGGGCGCGAGCCGCGACCGCCACTATCACATCGGCGAAGGGAATATCGGCTTCGAGGGTTTTCGCGCGCTGCTCGCCCACCCGGAGCTTCGCGAGAAGACGGCGATCCTCGAGACGCCTGGCGACGATAGCGACGACCTGCGCAACATGCAAACGATCCGCGTCATGCTCAAGGGGATCGAAGCTTCTGCCGAGGTTTCCTAAGCGGCGGCGAACTCGTACGCTTTCGCTTCGCCGATTTCAGCGAGCCGGCGGCCGATCTCGGCAAAGCGCTGCTTTAGCTCCGCATCGAGCGGAGCGACCCACGCTTCGCGCACGTCGGCGATGAGCAGATCGCCGCGGTGGACCGCGATGGCGTTGCGATAGTGCGAGGCGGCGGAACGCAGTTGCCCGCGGGCGTACTGGTCGTCGCCGTCGGCCGCGTGAGCGGCAAAACGCTTGACGTCGACGATGACGTTTTCGAGATCGAGCGAGATCTCGTCGCGGACGCGGAAGTAGGCGTCTAGCTGATCGAAGCCGACGATCTTGGCGATCGCTTTGCGAATGTTGGAGCAGGCCGTGCGCAAGCTCTTGCCGGCCAAGTCGCTCGGTGCGTCCGGCCAAAAGACGGCGGCGACCTGCGCGCGCGCGGCCCGGCCGTTGGGCTGGAGCGCGAGGTATTTAAAGACTTGCCGGTCGCGGCGGCGGATCCACTCGATCGGGCGCCCGTCGACGGTTGCCTCAAACCAGCCGAGCAGACTGACCTGCAGCGGCTTGGCGGCGCGGGTAACGGAGTAGCGGCTGTACAGGCGGCTCTGCGAAAGGGCGCGCAGCGGCCGAAAACCGTCGGCCGTGTGGATGACGAAGAGCCCCTGCTCCTCGAGCAGCTGGAGGTCTTCGGAGTGCTCGAGATGCGAGCCGTTGACGATTTTGAGCAGCAGATCGGCCTCGCGTTCGGCCACGTTCGTACGCGTCCAGGCGACGAACTCGTTGAACAGATGGCCGTGGCGGGCGCGCCAGTTTTCGAAGGCTTGCGCGAGACTGCAGTTATCCTCGGAGGCTTTGCGCACGGCTCCGCTGACGACTTGCGGCCAGCCGTCGGTCACGTCGAGCAGTCGCGCGACTCCGGCGTGCGTGAACGGCACGCCGCAGGTCTCGGCAACGTGGCGAATCTCCGCCGCGTCGAACGCCAGACGCTCTGCATCGCAGAGCACAGCCGTGCCCTCGTCGACGAAGCGCCGTACTTGAAAGGCGACGCGCGAGCGGCAGGCAATCAGCAGCCCAACTTCGTCGGGAAGCTGCTGCATCAGCATAAGGATCGCTGCGACGCCGTCTTCGCTGGGTACATCTTTGCAATCCAGCGCGATCTCCAGCGGCGCGCGCAGGGCGAGAGCGCGAAAGACGTCGACGTGCGAGCGGCACTCGCGCTCGCTCCCGAGCGCGTGTCCCACGTAACTCCAGACCGCGCCGCCGTCGGCGCCGGCCGGAAGCGCGCAGTAGACGGCATTGCTCGCGCAGTGGCGCAGATAGCCGAGCAGCGCGACCGTCTTACCGAAGCCTGGTGGTGCGACCAAGAAGCGAATGGGGACGTTTCTGAAGCGGGCGAGCCACTCTTCCAGGGCTCGGCGCCTGACGATCGACGGTCCAAGGCGGGGCAATCCAAATTCACAGGCCGTCAGACCCATGTTGCGGTGATCCACTATATTCCTTACCTCGCGTTATGCTGCGAAGTCGGGCGAGATGCTGAGTAGATCGCGCCGAATGCCTCAACCCGACGCTTCCTTAGGGCCGGGCGGGGAACCGACCCTGGTTCGTCGCGCTGAACTATACCATGCGGCCGTTCGAGTCGTCAAACGGCCGCATGGACGAAGGCAGAGCGAGCGAGCTGCTAGGAGACTCGCAGGTGGGGCAAGCGCAGGTTCGATTCCAGGAAGAGCATCGAATCGGCCCGGCCTACTTTCAGGCGCAGATCGATGTCGCTGACATCGGAAACGAGCGGGGCGTTGCGAACGGGATCGCGGAACATTTCTTTTTTAACCTCTTGACGAAATGGTAACCTTCAATCATTATATGGTGGTGACAGTAACTTGTCAACAAGTTTTGACGGTGATTATGCTCCGGTGATGCCCGCCCAACCCCCATCGGATCGCGCCCCCGGAACGCTCGACCTAATCAGGCGTTTCGTGAACACGGTCGAGCTCCCCAATGGCCCCGACGAGCTTGGCTCGCTCGAGGGAGCGCGCGGCTGGTGTCTGAGCTACGGCCTGCCGCCGGTCACGAACCAGGCCCACCTCGAGCTGCTGCTCGCCTTCCGGGAAACGCTGCGCGATCTGCTCTTTGCCAACAACGGGGAAGGGGACGCCGCCGCCGCCTGGAGGGAGCTGAACCCATTCATGGCCAGCACGCGCTTGAGCCTGGCAGTCGATCCTCAGCACGGCCTCGAGCTCTTGCCCGCACACGAAGAAGATAAAGGTCCGATCGCCTCGCTCTTGGCGGTCGTCTACGAGGCGCAGGTCCGCGAGACGTGGTCGCGCCTGCGCGCCTGCCGAAAACAAAGCTGTCGCTTCGCCTACTACGATCACACGAAGAACGGATCGCGCGCCTGGTGCAGCATGGCCACCTGCGGCAATCGAGCGAAGGCCCAGCGCCGCCGCGAGCGCGCGCGCAGCCAGAGCGCATGAACGGGCCGCAACGCTCCTTTATCGCGCACTTCGATATCGATGCGTTCTACGCGAGCGTTGCGATCCGCGACGATCCTTCGCTGCGCGGAAAACCCGTCGCGATCGCCGGTTCGAGCCGCCGCGCCGTCGTGCTGACGGCGTCGTACGAGGCGCGCCCGTTCGGCGTGCGCTCGGCGATGCCGCTCTATAGAGCGCGCATAGCCTGCCCGGATCTGGTCGTCGTCCGTCCGGAGATGCAAAAGTATCGCGGGGTCTCGCGCGAAGTCTTCGAGATCTTTCGCGAAGCCGGGCGCGAGGTCGAGGGACTTTCGATGGACGAGGCGTTCGTCGCCGTCGGCGTGACGACGCTCGACGGAGCGCGTGAGTTTGCGGCAACGATTCGCCGGCGCGTCCGCGAAACGACCGGGCTCACGGTGAGCGCCGGGGTTGGAACGGCAAAGATGATTGCGAAGATCGCCTCGGACTCGTGCAAGCCCGACGGCCTGCTCGCGGTTGCGCCGGGAGAAGAAGCGGCGTTTCTCGCACCAATGCCGGTTGGCCGTCTCTGGGGAATCGGCCCGAAAACGCAGGCCCGCCTGAGCGTTTACGGCATCGCAACGATCGGGCAGATCGCGGCGCTCGACGACGCGCGCCTGCACGAACTATTTGGCTCCTGGTGGCGCGAGGTACGCGATCTGGCGCGTGGAATCGACCCGCGCCGCGTCGAGCCGGAGCGCGAAACGAAGTCAATCTCTACCGAAGAGACCTTCGAATACGACGTCCGCGACGAGAGCCGCTTGATCGAGCTGCTGCGCGAACAGGCGAAGGAGCTCGCCGAGAAGTTACGCCTCGACGATTGCAGCGCGCGCACGGTCGCCATTAAGGTGAAGCACGGCGACTTCACGATCGTCGGGCGTCAAACGCATCTGGCGGAGCCTACCCGCGACGCACGCCGGATCTTTCGGGCCGCGGTTCACTGCCTGCGCCGCGCCGCCCTCGAGGGGACGCCGGTGCGCCTGCTGGGAACGCGCGTCGCCTCGCTTACGCCAGGCGACGCCGTTCAAACGAGCCTTTTCTGAATTACGCGATCACGCGCGCGTGCACGATCCTTTGAAGTTGGCCTTCGTGCTCATCAGTGTTGGATAGCTCTCGAAATCGAACTGGTTTTGGCTCGTGCGCGTCACGATCGTGTGCTCGAGTTTGCCGGTCGAGTTTTGCGTGTCAGCCCAGTGCTCGGTCTTGCCCGACATCGCTCCCATGCTGCTGACCGACCAATCCGCCTGATTGCCGAGCCACGTCTCGACGTACCGGTGCGTCTTTGCATCGTAGGTCGTCGCAGCGCTGGCGCGATAGGCCGACTTCAACTTGCCCTGAGGGGGCACGTTGACCGTCTCCGTCATGAGGCCGTTTTCCAAGGTGTACACCGCCATCGCTTTCTGCGGCGCCTCGCCCGCGTTGCCGACCGTGCACGACCAGGAGCCCGTGTAGTACTGCATCGCCTCCATCGGCGTCTGCGCGCCGGCCGGAGCGCTCAACATCATCGCCAGGACGGCGAATCCCAAAACCTGCTTCATCTGAGTCCCTCCCTTTCCGAGGGAGAAGCCTTCGGCGGGAGCGACCATCCGCCATCTTGCCGCGCACCGGCTACCCCCTCCGATCGATCTGCCCTGCGGCTTAGTGGCCTGAGGTCTCAAGGTAGCGTCCGCCTGCCGTTGAAATCTCCCGGACCCCCGCGGTGCGCGGGAAGCTCTTGGAAAGGCACAGTCGAAATGAAGCACCCCGCCTCGCTAGTTTTCGGCGCCGTCGCGCTCGCCGTTTCGTTCGTGTTCGTGCCGGCGGTCGCGCCGGCGCAGCCGGCTCCCACGTTCACCCCGGTGCCTGCGGCAAAAACCGATTTTTCTTCGATGATGTTCCTAACGGGAACCTGGAACTGCACGCAGATGCTGCGCGGCAAATCGCGTCCGGATACCAACACGACGACGATCGGCCTCGACGGCTCCTGGATGATCTCGCAAGACACGGCGCCTCCGTTCGACCAGTATCGCACGTATACGATCACGGCCACGAACTATATGACGTACGATCCCACGATCAAGCAGTGGGTTGTCACCGGCATCGATAGCACCGGCGGGTACTTCACGCAATCCTCGCCGGGCTGGAACGGCAACGCGATGACCCTGACCGGGAAAGGACTCGACGGCAGCACCGTTACCGACGTGATAACCAAGGTAAGCGAGACGGAGACCTCCGACGCCAATACCGTAGTCGATTCGACCGGTAAATCGACGCCGGCCACCATCACCTGCAAGAAGTCCGGCAGCTAACACCGCGTAGCGAAATGAAGAAGGGTCCCCGCCTTCTCTGGCGGAGACCCTTCGCGTTTTGAGATCGGCGAGCGCGTTTTAGAGCGCGCGCTGCCCCACGACGCGGCCGACAGCCGGCGCCGTGTCGGCGCCGTTACCCCACACGCCGTTGAAGCTGTTGTTGTCGTCATTGAACCAGAACGAGAACCAGCCGGAGCCGTTCGGTCCGGTCCAGGTCGCTCTTACTTTGTCCTTCGTGCGGAACTTGCCGTTGAGCAGAATCGGGCCGGCATGGCAGACCACCGAGGGCCCCGATTGGCTGCACTTCATCGTTCCGATGAACGCGTCCGGACCGCCCGCGCCCTTTACGTGCCACGAACCTGCGGCTGTGACGGGCGACGGCGGCAGCACCTTATTTCCGACGAACGAGCCGTTGGCGGCGCGGCCGTTGTAGCCCCAGGTTCCGTTAAAGCTGTGGCCGTTGGGACTAACATAAACCGTCAGCCAGCCGGCTCCGCTCGGACCATGCCACTTGCCGTTGATCTGCGAGTCGTTGACGAACGATCCGGTAAAACCGTTTCCGTTCTTGGCGTTGTTGCCGACGATACCGGTCCCAGACTGCTGCAGCGTAACGGTTGTGGTCGAGTTTCCGTTAAGACCGGTTTGTTGGACCTGCCAGGTTCCGGTAACGCTCGGCGGGCTTGCCAAGCCCGTCGCGATGGAGGTCGCGGCGACGGCAACGCCGCAGACGAGCGAAATAACGAGACGTTTCATTCTTTTAGCCTCCTCTGAGTAACTGTAGTACACGAGATTGAGAAACTATTGCACCTATTCGCCTTCACAATCCCTTCTCGGTGCTTCAGGAACGCTTCAGAAGAAACGCCTATTCTAGCGGTATCCGCATGAAGGCGTGGCATCAGTGACCAGCGGTCCATTCGTCGAGCGGCGTCTGCTCGAACGCGGCCCGATTCGCGTTGCCCACCGCCTCTACGCCGGTGCCTGCCGGGGCGAGGTATCCGTTCCGCTGGGAAACGTGCTGCTCGGCATTTCCGGCTCCGGAGGCGCAAAGATCTGCTGGAACGGCCTGGAGGTCCGGCCAAACGATCTCGTGATGACGCAGGGTTACGTGGCGACCTATGCGGCCGCGCCGGCGCGCTTCTTCACGCTAACACTCGATCTGCCGGAACTGCGGCGACGATATCCGCAGGCGTCCGGGATGCTGGCGCGGTTGGAACAGGCCTCGGGACATCCGACGCTCTGGCGCGGAACCACGCACGTGCGGCGGCTACGCTCGTTTTTGCGCGAACTGCTTTCGATGCACGTTGCGGCGCGGGGATCCACCGGGACGCCTTTGGAGTGCCGGCTCTTTCCGCTCGTGGAGGCCATTGTCGGTGGTAAAGCGGAGGCGCTAACGCCGTCGCACGCGCTCAGCCGCCGAATCAAAGCAGTGCTCGAATGCCAGGCGTATATGTTCTCGCGGCGCGGCGAAGCGGTGACGCTGCAAGATCTGAGCAACATTTCGGGTCTGCGGCCGCGCTCGCTGATCAACGCCTTTGCGGCAGTAACCTCAATGAGCCCGATGGCGTTCTTGCGCGCGCTGCGCTTGATGCGGGTTCGCGAAACACTTCTGGATGCGGGTTCGCGCAGCCGCGTCATCGACGTTGCGACCGAGTGGGGATTCTGGCACATGGGGCATTTTACGGCGGCTTACCGCACGGCGTTCGGCGAAACGCCGTCGGAGACGCTCCGCCGCGCCTCAGGCGTCAGGTAATATTCGCTTTCTCCTAAAGGGCCTTTCCGTCGTCGCTGTCGCCCAAGATGAAGGGGCGCAGCAGCGGCAGCGGCGGATCTCCGCGCGAGAGCAGCTCGTCGTGGAACTTCTCCAGCGTATAGGCGCTGCCGAGCTTCTTTTTGTAGTCGCTTCGCAGCTTGAGGATCATGAGTTTTCCGAGCGTGTAGTAGCCGTACATCGGATCCTGCGTACCGCGTAAGGACTCTTCGACGGCAACCTGGTGCGTCTGGAAGCAGCGATCGGTAAAGAGCTGCTCGGCCTGCGTGAGGCTCATCGCAGCCGTGTGCAGTTTGACGCCCACGACGTAGCGGCATTCCCGCAGGAGCGCTTCGTCGAGCTGCGCGAGCCGCACGCGAGGATCGCCGTTGCCCCAACCCCGGTCGACCATCATCTGTTCGCTGTAATGCGCCCAGCCTTCGGCAAACTCCGAGCTCACCGAGAGCTTGCGGGTGAGGCTGAGGTCGAGGCCGCGGTCGATAGAGAAGTTGGTGAAATGGCCCGGATAGACTTCGTGGGCCGAGATGATCGGAAACTCGAAGTCGTTGAACTGCGCGAGAAACTCTTCTTTCTGTTTCGCCGACCACGTTGGGTCGACCGGCGTCACGTAATAGTAGGCCTGCGTGGCGACGGTCTCGAGCGGTCCCGGCGAATCTTCAGCCGCGCTGGTCGTCGCGCGCTCGAACGGCGGCGTCTCGATTACCTTGATGTTTGCGTTGGCCGGCAGCGTGACGATCTGCTTGGCCTCGATGAAGGCGCGAAGTTTTAGGAGATCGTTCTGCGCGGTGGAAAGCAACGCGCCGGGCGCCGGGTGAACCTTCGTAATCGAGAGATAGACCTGCAGCGGCGTGGCGTGCGGGTTGATCTTGCGCGCCGTCGCAACGAACTGCGCCCGGGTCTGTTCGAGTGCGTGCCGGCCGACGGAGAGGTACCGATCGAGCGGCATCGAGACGGCGTCTTCATAGAGCAAGCGCTTGCGATACGCGTCGGCGCCGATCGCAAAGGTGCCGCTGGGCTTGATCGTCTTGATCCAGCGCGCGTAGGCCGCCATCGCGGTTGCGGCGGCGGCGTTAGCCCGTTTCAGCTCGGACTGCAGAGTCGCGTCGTGGACTTCGGCGAACGCCTGCGGCACCGAGGTCTTGAAGAAATCGACGGAGCCCTGCGCGTCTTCGGCGGCAATCTGCTGGGTGATCGCGTCGACGGTCGTAACGTTCTTCTCGCCGTCTTTGAGCATCGCCGGAATCAACCGTTCTCGCGCAACGGCAAACCCGAGGCGTTTTTCCAGCGGCGCGTAATCCTTGCTCATTACCGTAAAGACGGCGGCGCTGGCGGATTGCGTATAGACATCGGGATTGTGTCGCCACTGCGCGAGCGTCTCGTTGAGGAGAAGGTCGTCGCGCAGCGTGTACTCGAGCAGCGTCGCGTCGACGGCGACGCTGGGCGAAAGCGTGGCGCGGTCGATCGTTGCGAGCTTGCCGAGGTAGGTGCGATCGTTCTCGAGCTGCGTGCCGATGCCCGCGGCGGAGAAATCGCCGATCTGATCATCGTAATCGTGAACGCCGACGGCGGTGGCGTCGATCGGGCTCAGGCGGAACGAACCGTCATAATACGCTTTGGCGAGCGATTCGTATTGGGCGTCGGCGTTGCCCGCGCTCTGCGCCGTGGGGGCTGCGCCGATCAGCAGGGCGATAAGCGTGGCCGTGATGATGCGCAAACTACACGATATCCTCCGGTTGACCGTGGTGTTCGTCCCACTGGTCGTCTCGATTGGGGTTGATGCTTCCCTCTCCGTATTTTTCCCGTTCGCGGCGTACCGCCTCGGCGGGGTCGCTCGGGCGCTGCGACTCGGGAATTACATCGGGTGAAATGTCCTCGTCCATCTCTTTGCCTCCATTACGTTGGTCGGCCATAGGTTCGCGTGAAAAGAACCCCGCGTCCTTCGGCGCTTGGAGCGGAACGAACTTCAGAAGCTGCTCGCTTAAGGGTCGCCGTTGTGCTCAGATGTGATCGGTTGCCCAGCAGAACTCCGCGCCTCTGCGCGCCAGCGCGCGCTCGAGCAGCTCGCGGCCCTCTTGCCGAAGCGGCGCGATCATGAAGATCGAGCGCGTTCGCTTGCGCGGGGCACCGCTCGGCAGCAGGTCGCGAAAGTCGCCGGGCGGCAGCCAGCCGGTAATCCTCTGCAGATCGCCCGCAGCCGCGCGCAGCAGGGAGGGGATCAGCGCGGCGGAGGCCTCGTCGGCGAAACCGTATTCCTCCAGAATATACGCGTCTTTCTCGGGTGCGCGCGCGCCAAGCACGTAGGCGCGCACGCCCCGCGGCCGCCGCAGCACGAGATTGAACGCCTGGCCGGCGGCAAGCTCCGAGCCATGACGCATCCGCATCCCAATCCAGCCCCACGCGCTCTGACCGCGCGTGAAGCCCGCCGGCCGCCCGGCCTCGCAGGCCGCGAAGACGCGGCGCACGCCGCTCCAATCGTCGCCGCGCAACGGCGCCGGGTGGATGCGTCGAACCGGCAGCAAGTCCGCGCGCAGCGTCCATTCGCGCGACGGCAGCGCGCGGAACCCGAACGTCGCGTAGAACTCCGGGCGAATATCCGAAAAAAGGTAGGCTAGATCGTAGCCCGCGTCACGCGCGCGGTCCAGCTCGGCCGCCATCATCACGCTGGCGTAGCCACGCCCGCGAAACTGTTCGGGCGTATAGACGGCACCGAAGCCGATTGCGCGCAGGCGCCGGTCGCCGTCGTGCAGCTCGCGCTCGTAGCGCTTGAACGACGCGAGCAGCGTCTTACCATCGTAGAGTCCGAGCGTGCGATAGTGGCGACGCCCATACGCACCGCGCGCGATCTCGAGCGTTTGGTCGACGTAGAGCTCGAAGTCGCGCCGTCCGGCCCAGAGCGGAAAGGTCAGCGGCAGGACGTCGCGCGCGTAGTGCTCGGGCGAAATCTCTTTGAGACGCACGCCGTCAGCGCAGCTCTTCGAGCAGCTCGGGCGCGGTGATCCCGCGCGTCGGCGTACCCCACGCGGTGACCAGTGCGCTCTGGCGCGCGCGGCGCATCGCGTAGTGCAGCGCCCGGCGCTCCCGTTCGTTGTATCGCTGCACGGCCTTCGTGCGAAACATGTAGTAAGTGAACTTAGCGGTCCGCGATGCCTGAGCCTCACCCGCGTTCTCTTTAGGAATCATGCCAAGCCGCGGACTGAAGAGAAAGGCTTCCGGAGCATACCAGAGCGGAAACGAGCCGGGACGAACGTTGCCCACCACGACGTGGTCGAATTCCAGACCTTGCGCCGCTTCGACGCTGAGCATCTGCACGAAGCCTCGCCCCGCTCCGCGCGGATCGGCGGCTTCGCAGCTCTCGAGGTCGCTTTCCATTCGCTGCTGCGCGTAGGCCAGGATCTCGGCTACGCGTGCCTCGGGATGCTCCGCGGTAAACTCACGCAGTCGCTCGAGGAGGCGCTGCAGCAGCATCGCTTGGCTTCGAGCCCGCGCCGATCCCGGATCGCCCTCGCGCGCGAGCGCGTCGCGCCAGACGGCGCGCGCGAACACTTCGAAGTGTTGCGATTCCATGATTTCGAGCCAGCCTTCGCGCAGCCGGCGAAAACGCTGGACGCGAGTCAGCGCGTCCTCGGAGAGCGCCGCGTCCTGTTCGCCACGAATAACGTTCCACCCCAAGCGCAGATCGCGCTTGGGGTTCCAGCGGCTCGTGCGCGTCGTGGGAGCGGGCTCGTCGTCGAAGGCAAAGAGCGGACGCTGCGGATCGCTGGGCTCCGCGCAAAGAAGCTGCAGCGACGCATCGCAAAGACCCAGCGCCGGCCCTTCGAGCGTCCGCAGCAGCCACTCATGGCGAAACGGATCGTGGACGTTCCACAGCGGCGCGAGCGCGTCGAGCGCGCGCCGGTCGGTAAAGAGGTTGACGTCGCCTGAGATCAGCACCGGAATGTTGCGATCGAGCAGCGCGGCTTCGTACTGCTCGACGGTGCGCACGGAACGAAAGATCACCGCGATCCGCTCGGGGCTGACGCCCTCTCCGATCCACGCCGCGACACGATCGGCGATGAAGGAAGCCTCCTCGCCGGCGGACGGCGGACGGTGCAGCTCGACGCGCGGAGAACGCCTCAGTTCCTGCAGCTTCACGCGCGAAGCGCCGAGCGCGAAGACTGCTTGCGGCTGCGTGCGGCGCACCGTCGATACCGAGGGGGCCGGGTCGCCGCAGAGCGTTACCCCGGCCAGCCTTTCCCCGAAGATCGCGCGCAAGAGCGCCAGATCGGCTTCGGTGAGCTCCTGCGCGTCGTCGACGAAGGCGAACCGGCAGCGTTCTCGCAGCCGCTGGGCCAACGCTGCGTCTTCACGCAGCATCGCGGCCGCCGCGGCAACGGCGTCGCGCCCCGTCATCCGTCCGGAGGCTGCAACCAGACGCTGGTAGTCTTCGTAGAGACGGGCGAGAATTTTAGCGAGATCGATCTCGCGGCGATACTGGCGCGCGAGCTCTGCCGCTGCCACGTCGAGCGAATCGTGGTAGGTGTTCTTGGTCGCGATCAGCAGCGAGGGATCGGCGAAGTTCGGTGGATTTGCGTAAAACTCGGTCGCCCCGGTGAGCGCGGCGGCCAGGAACGAAGCCGGGCTGGTGTCGGCGTCGCCGAGCCGCCGAATCAAGCGAAAGGCCGAGCGCAGGAAGCGCGACGGCGAACGCAGCCCCGGAACCTCGGGATCGAGCCGATCGGCCGCAAACTCTTCCCACTGGAGCTCGAAGAGCGGCTCGCAGGCCTGCGTGAAGAGCAGCTCCGCTTCGACGTCGTCGACGAGTGCGATCTCGCGACCGCTCGCGCGCAGCAGCTCGGCCGCATACTCGCCCAGCGCGCGCGGCGCGGAAACTATCAGCGGCTGCGCGCCGGGGTGAAGCGCACGCACGCGCTCGCGCCGCTGCGCGAGCGCAGTGCTTTTGCCGGTACCCGCGGCGCCTACGATCGCGAAACAGGCGTCGAGCGGCCCTTCGACGGCGGCGCGCTGCTCTTGCGTTAGGTCGAGCGCGATCAACTTCCGAAACGCGCGGCTTCAGGAAACGGCTTTTTCGTACACGCCGTTGCGTAGCAGCAGAAGGTGCACGGCGACGGGGTCGGCGCGGTGTTGAAGTGAGCGACCTTTCCCGACGAGAGGTGGCCGCTCAGTTCGATCATCTTTGCCTTCGAGCGCTCGAGTTCGTCGAGACGGATCGTCTTGCCGACCTCCACGACGATCGGTTTGACGTCCAGGAGCGCGTCTTTGAGCGGGATCAGCATCAGCTTGGCGACGCGGTCGCCCGCGGCCGTGCGCGCCCAATAGTAGAAAGGAAGCTGAAAATCCTCGAAGCGGCGCACCTTTTCCGCGTACTCCGCGGGGCTCGTAGCGATGCTGCCCGTCTTGTAATCGACGACGCCGATGGCGCCGGAGCGATCGTCGCGATCCAAGCGATCGATGAACCCGACGAAGGGCCGCCCCTCGAGCTCGAGACTCGCCGGAACCTCACGCCCGAGCACCTCGAAGGGTGCCTGCGCCTCCTCGGCCAGCAGCCACTCGATGTACCGCAGCGCCGTTCGCTGCGCCCGGCGGACCGCAAGCTCGAACTCGACGCGCGTTCCGAAATCGGTGCGGTTGCGCTCGAACGCCCACGCAACGTAGTCGCGCATTCGCCGGCGCATCGCCGAGCGTTCCGTGGCGCGCGGGCGCGCAAACTCGCCGTGAAAATCTTCGAGCGCGAGGTGAAAGGCGGTGCCGTAGGCGGAAGCAGATGAACCTTCATCTTCGACAGCCGCGCACGCGTAGCGATAAAACCACTTGCGCGCGCACTCCGCGTACGCGTTGAGTGCCGAGGCGCTGAAGTGCTTCTGCCACCCCGCAACGCCGCAAGCTGGTTCCGGCACAACCGCCTCGGCTAGCTCAAACTCCCTATCAGTGTCACCCTGAGCTCCGCCATCTGTGTCACCCGCAGCCGTGTCGAAGGGCTTGTCGAAGGGTGTTTGCGAAGCGCGCATCTCAAACGCCTCGGCGACCGCCGTTCGTAACGTCGCAGAGTCCAGATCGTCGGGCAGCGCGCGGACCCGCCGCGCGCGCGACGCAAAACGCAGGACACCGTCCCGTTCGGGTGCGGGCAGTGCGAGGGCACCGCGGTCGATCGCGTCGAGCAGGTTTCCCGTCCGTGAGGCCAGCGTCGCGTAGGCGGCGCCGATATCGTGCGGCACGCCCGAGCACGTCGAGCGAATCATCCGCAGGAGGAGTGCCTCTTCGCCGGTCCGATGCCAGCGCTCGGCATCGTCAATGAACACTTTGCTGAAGTTACAGTTCCCACCAGGCGCCCCTGCATGCGACGTATAACGGCCTTCCGATGCGGCGGATCATTGTCGGCATCAGCGGAGCGAGCGGCAGTCTTTATGGCTACATGGTGCTGCAGGCGCTGCGTTCGATCGGCGGCATCGAGACGCACCTCGTGCTGACCGCCGCGGCTCGCCGAACGATCGAACTCGAAACCGAGATGAACGGCGAAGACTTCGACGCCCTTGCCGACGTCGTGCACCGCGACGACGACCTCGCCGCCGCAATCTCGAGCGGTTCGTTCCTCACCGACGGCATGCTCGTGATCCCGTGCTCGATGAAGAGCGCGAGCGCGATCGCCTATTCGATGAACGCTAACCTGCTCGTCCGCGCTGCGGACGTCTGTTTAAAAGAAAAACGCAGGCTGGTGCTGGTGATTCGCGAGACGCCGCTGCACCTCGGGCACCTCCGCACGCTCGCCCAGCTGGCGGAGATCGGCGCCGTGATCCTCCCGCCGATTCCGGCGATGTATGCCAATCCGCAGAGCGTGGACGATATCATCGCCCACACCGTCGGCAAGGCGCTCGACCAGTTCGGCATCGCCAACGAGCTCTTTAAGCGCTGGCGAACGCCGATCTAGGCGGGCTGCGGCAGAGGGACTAGTCCGTGTCGGGCGGCCGGTAGTCGGGCGTCTGATGTACGAAGAAGTTCGTATCGTACTTCGATTGAATCGGTACGAACTCGCGCGGCGGCTTCGAGAAGTCGAAGCAGTCTAAGCCCGGTTTTGTCAGCGACGCCGCACGCTTATCGCTCTCGGCGAGCGGTGCGAGGTGGAAGCGGTCTTCGATGAACTTAAGAATGCTGCCGTGCTCGTAATGAACGTGCGAAACCCAGCCCTTCTTTGCGTACGGCGAGATAATAAGCAAGGGAATTCGTATACCCAAGCCATCGTAATCTTTATAAGTCGGCGCCTCGGGATCGTAGAACCCCCCGTAGTCGTCCCAGAAGATGAAGATGACGGTCGATTTCCAGAACTTCGAGGTGCCGACCGCGTTGACGACCGACGTTACCCACGAAGGCCCCGTATCGGAGCTGCATCCCGGGTGATCGGAGTTCTTGCAGTATGGCGTGATCCACGTGACGTCGCGCAGCTGCCCGTTGCTCACGTCCGTTAGGAACTGCTGCGGCGGATAGAAGACGTCCCGATCCCAGTCTGGGCCGTAGCAGATGTGTTTAACGGCTTGGTAGGAGCTCCAAATTCCGCCCTGGACGTAGCTGTTGCTTTTCAAGCCGCTTCCGCAGGTCGTGCCGCCCGGGCCGACCTTGCCGAGCGGCGTTGCGTAGAAGGCCCAGCTGCCGCCGGCGTCGTCCAGCTCGTCGCCGACGGTCCGGTAGTTAAAACAGTCCGTCACTTTTTTGTCGTAGGCTCGCGGCGGGTCCGCCTTGAGCGTCCAGATCGTGTCGGTTTTGCCGCCGGGGCAACCCCAGTTTACGCCCGGATAGTCGGTCGTCATACCGGCTTGTCCGGAGATAATGTACTGATGCGAAACGTAGCTGCTCGAATCGAAGTTGGAAGCGTACATCTGATCGGCAAGCACGTACTGCTTTGCCATCGAAAAGTAGGGCGCGGATTCGTCGTGCGGCACGTAGCTGTAAGGCGGATATTCGATCGGGCATCGATTCTTGCCGGTTTTGGGACAGGTCCACGTCTCCTTATCGAAGCCGTTCATCCGGCAGTGCGTACCGGGGATCTTACCGGTGCCGTTGCAGGCGGCGTAATAGCCGCCGGAACTGTGCTCGATGTCCCACGAGGTCGCCAAGCCGACCGGCTTCAAAGTAATTTTCTGATTCTTCGAATCTAATCCGTACGTCACGGTCTTCGCGCCGGGAAACCCGTAGAAGAGATTATTGAAGCTGCGATTCTCTTGGACTACGATCACGACGTGCTGGATCTTGTCGATTCCGCCGGCATGCCGCGCCACCGGGGAGCGGCTCAGGCTAGCCGCCGGAATTGCCGGCGCAGCATTTGGGCCCCTGCATCCTGCGAGCAGAAGCGCAACTGCGATAAAGAAGAGCGGCCGGCGTGCGGGCGTGGTTTGAAGCATCGCGTTTCCCGGCGAGCCTCTAGCGTGCGCGACCGAGCTATTCCTCTAGCTTTGCTCGCCGATTTGTCTGCAGTATTAACGTTGTCGTAAGAACGATAACGGGACCTTAATCGAGTTCAGCCCGTGCGCACCAACTCACGCGCGAGCGCGACGTCGCTGACACGGTCGACGTTTACGCCGGTCTCGGGGTAGGGCGAGACGAGCGCGCGCACCGGAGCACCGAGAATGCGCGAGGCACGCGCTTCGGCTTGCGCGATCGAGAGCCGTCCGATCGCAAAGCGGGCCAGCATATCCCAACCGAAGAGCGACGCCAGCTTGAACGGATGCTTGCGTGCGGCGCCGAGATCTTCGATGAAGCGTTCGAGCAGCGGCAGCGCGCGCGGCTTGATTGCCGCCAGCCCCGCTCCGCAGAAGGTGCCGTCGCGCATGCGCGCCCAGGTGTGCGGAACGCTCGGATAGCGCTGCAGATGCACCTGCTTTTCCACGCAGCCGTAGGTGACGTCGGCGCCGAGGGCAGCCGAACGGTCGACGAAATCGTTGACCGCCGCGACGCTGAGAATCGGCAGATCGGAGGTGGCGACGAGCACGGCTTGGTCGGGAGCAAAGCCCTCGAGCCCGTTGCGCAGGCTGTCGCGAATGCGCACTCCGTCGGCGCGAAAGTCGTCGGCCGCGCGCAGATCCGGATTTCCCCACTCGCTCACCGGGGTGACGACTGCGATACGTCCGATCGCCGTACTGGCGCGCAAGGCGTCGACGACGCGCCCGACCAGCGTCGTCCCGCAGATGTCGACGAAGGCCTTGTTCGGCGCGCCGGGCTGCAGCCTCGCGACGTCGTCGAGCGGTCCGCCGGCGAGAACGACGGCGTTCATCGCCACTGTGGTGTCGATGCAAAGCGCGTAACGATTCGTTCAAACGCCGGCGGGAGCAAAAGGCGCTGCGCGATCTGCTCGACGATGGCGTTTCCTTCCGCGAGCGTGAACACGCACGAGCCCGATCCGGCGAGCAGCGCGTTGCTCGCGCCGGCGGCGCGCAGCGCCTCGATAGCGGCGGCGATCTGCGGCGTCCGCGCCGCGGTCACCTCGTGAAAATCGTTTTGCAACAGTCGTTCGACGGCGGCGAAATCGGCGCGCTGAAGCGCTTCGAGCATCGCGATCGAGACGCTGCCGCGGCGCGGGCGCTGCGGCCGCTCGTGCGCGTCGAGCTCGCGATACGCCTGCGCCGTCGATACGGCGACCGGAGGCTTGACGATCAGGACATGCCACCGCGCAATGGCTCCGGCCGGCGTGACGCGCTCGCCCGTGCCTTCGACCAGCGCGGCCGTTCCCGCGAGAAAGAAGGGAACATCGGAGCCGAGCCCGCGCGCGAGCCTCAGCCAATCGTGCGGCGGCGCTGGGCCGAAGGCACCGCTCATCGCCGCACGCAGCACGGCGGCCGCGTCGCTCGAGCCGCCGCCGAGGCCGGCCTCCACCGGAATCCGCTTCGACAAAAGCATGCGCACCGGCGGCAGCGAGCCGCACGCGCTCTCAAGCGCCCTCACGGCGAGATTGCGCTCGTCGGCGAGCTCGCGGCGGTCGCAATCGAAGCTGAAGGCCGAAGCCGGCTCAAAGGCCAGCTCGTCGGCCAAGTCGAGCGGCACCATCACACTGCGAACGCCGTGGTACCCGTCGCTGCGCCGGGCGAGCACTTCGAGCGTCAGGTTGATTTTCGCGGGCGCTTTCAATCCGCGTTGTCGTTGGCCGTCGCGCGAGGAGGCGCCTTTGCGACGGGTGCCGCAGTAGGAAGAAGGAGATGGGCTCGAGTTACGACGCGCAACGCAACGAGTTTTGCGCCTACGTCCTCAATGAATCCGAGACCCCGTACGGGCTGCTGCTCGGAAACTATAAGACGTACGCGCAATCGACTGCCAAGGGCGGCGTACGCGGGCTCTGGGACGCCGATACCGATCAGATCATCTTCGGCACCCATCACATCGCCTATCGCATCTCCGACCGGACGTTCTTTCCGCACCAGATCGAGCGCGAGCTCACCTTTCTCCCGTACGCGCAGATCTCCGAGTTCACGCTCGACCACCGCCTGCACGTTACCGAAGCCTTCTACGTTCCGCACGGCCCGGCGTTCGAACGAGCCGTCTCCTTCGTGGTCGACGTTACGCTTTACAATCCGGGCGCCGCGGAGATGGACGTCGCGATCTTTCCCTGGGCGATGCTCGTCGGCCAGCGCTTCTACGGCGAGCCCGAACACGAGGTACGCGCCTGGAACGACGGGCGCTTGATCTGCTCGCGCAATCTCGAAACCGGGGGCGAGCGCTGGTGGGGCGGCTCGCGTCCCCCGGTCGCCGTCCAGCTCTCGCTGCGCGAACAGGTGCTCCTGGAGTCGATGCGCCGAGCGACGCTCGTCAAGGGCAGTTCGGGGGCCACCGTCGACGACGTGACGCCGGCGGAGGCAGAGCTCGTGAGCCGGCGGATCTTCGGCGCTTTCGAGTATCGCGTCACGGTGGCGGCCGGGGCGCGCGAGTCGCTGCGGTTGGCGGTCGTTTACCACAAGGCCGGAACCGAGAAGAGCCGTCCCGTGCTCGAAGCGCTGCTCGCCGATCCGAAGGCGCTGCACGACACGCAGGGCTATTTCGGCGAGCGTCTCGATGACGCTCGTTTCCTTACGCCCTCGCCGGAGATCAGCCGCGGCGTCGTCTGGGCGAAGGCGAATATGCTGCGCGTCGTCAAGGAGTATCCGCACGGATGGGGCTCGACGAACTCGCCGCCGTCGGATATCCTCGTCTCGCGCGACACGTCGTGGTTCGTCCACGGCTTCGACTACTTTTGGCCGGATTTCAGCCGCAACGCACTCGAGGTCTTCAACGAGGCGGCCGAAGACTCGGGATTGATGATCGAGTACGTGCGCGGTGTCAGCGGCTACAAGACCGACTACGATCTCAACGTCAACGACGATACGCCGCTGCATCTAATCGCGATGCTGCACCACTACAACGCGACGCTCGACGACGAGTGGGTTCGCAAACACGTGGCGCTGGTCGTGCGGCTCACCGACTATATGCTCTCGCAGCGCGACGACCACGGCCTGGTCGTCTGCCGCGCGAAGGGCGTCGACCTGCACGGGATCTCCTCGTGGCGCAACATCATCCCCTACTACACGCTCGACGGGGCGGTCACCGAGATCAATGCCGAGTGCGTTTACGCGCTCGAGGCGGCGGCGATGCTCTGCGCGGTCGTCGGCGATCACGACCACTGGGAGAAATACAGCAGCGAAGCGCAGCACATGCGCGCGGCGATGATGGACTATCTGTTCAACGACGATACCGGCGCTTTCGTGCTCAACTACGATCAAGACGGCAACTATCAAGATAACTTTACCGCCGACGAAGTCTTCCCGGTGCTCTTCGGGATCGCCGACCGGGAGCAGCGCCGTGTGATTCTTAAGCGGCTGCAGGAGGCCGATTTCGTGACTCCGGTCGGGCTGCGCACGATCTCCACCGCCGACGCTTGGTACTTTCCGTCGTACGGATTCGGGCTGCTTGGCGGGATCTGGCCCGACCTGACGCTGTGGTACGCCGTCGCGCTCGCCCGCAACGATCTCATCGACGACGCGGTGCGCTACCTCACGATGACCTACGCGGCGATGGAGGGCGGCAGCCCGCGAAACACCGTGCCGGGCGAGTTCGCGGAGTGGTTCGACGGCGGATCGCTGAGCAACCGGGGCATGTATCTCTCGCCGTGGACCGGCGCAAAGTATCTGTGGGCCGTTGCCGAAACGGTCGGCGGTTTGAACGGTTATCGCACGAGCGGGCGGCCCCATCTCTCGCCGCTTCGCCCCAAGGAGTGGCAGTGGGTCGCCGCCGCACGCGTGCACTGGGGCGGCCGGCGCTGCACGTACGTCGTCGATCTGCGCAGCGATACGATCTACGGCAACATGCCCGAGCTCTCGGCCGAAGAGCCCTTCAAGTGCATCTACGCCGGGCGCGACGTCAGCGACGAGGTCACCACGTCGCCGGTCGAGGTCGGGGCGATCGCCTTCGAGGACGACGAGGGAGCGGTGCGGATCTTCGTTGGAAACCACTTCGACCGTTCGCGCAACGTGCTGATCGAGTTTCGCGGGCACACGGCTCGCGTCGACATGGCCGCCGGCGAACTACGCGAGGTGCACCTCATCGGTAAGCCGAGCGACCGGAAGGCTCGCGCCGCGAAGCTCGACGTCGTTCGGCCGCTCGTCCGCGCGTGAAGTTCCCCACGATCGTCCTGGCCGTCGGCGCTGCGGTCTTGCTCCTGGCCGTCGTGATCGGCCAGCGGATGGGCGACCGCGTCATGCAGCAGGCCACGCAAACCCAACTGAATTCGGTGATCCCCACCCCGCTTCCGACCGGCGCGGATACCTCGCCGCAGCCGTACGGTCCCGACTGGAAACGCTCGCAGGCGCTCTCGGCCGCGGGGGACCCGCGCTTCCCCGACCCTCGCGTACCGCCCCAGCCGGTCCCGACGGCGATTCCCGCGACTCCCAAGCCTCCGCCGACGCCCACCCCGATCCCCACGGCGACGATCAATCCGAACATTCCGATCTGGCGGCAGAAGCCGCTGCCCGTCCTCAAAGAGGAGGCCCAACCTCTCCCATCGGGCGGCCTAATTACGCCGGCGCCGGAGGCCTCCGGCCCGGAGAGTCCCAGCCCACCGCCTCCTCGTTAGCGGCTTTCCTCAACGTTTTGGCTGGGTGCGGCTGTTATGATAGTGCGATGGAAAAAGGAACGGTAACGGTTAAGCGCGGGCTCGCGCAGATGCTCAAAGGCGGCGTTATTATGGACGTCGTCACCCCCGAACACGCGGCAATCGCGCAAGAAGCCGGCGCGGTCGCGGTGATGGCGCTCGAACGAATTCCCGCCGATATCCGGGCGGCCGGCGGCGTCGCCCGCATGAGCGCAATCGACCTGATCCGCGGCATCATGGATGCCGTTACCATTCCCGTCATGGCCAAAGTACGCATCGGTCACTTCGCCGAAGCGCAAGTGCTGCAGCAGCTCGGCGTCGACTACATCGACGAGTCGGAAGTGCTCACGCCCGCCGACGACAAGTATCACGTCGACAAGCATCTGTTCACGACGCCGTTCGTCTGCGGGGCGCGCGACCTGGGTGAAGCGTTGCGGCGGATCGCCGAAGGCGCGGCAATGATTCGCAGCAAGGGCGAAGCCGGCAGCGGCAACATCGTTGAAGCCGTCCGGCACATGCGTGCGATCGGCGATTCGATCCGCGAGCTGAGCGTCGCGCCGAAGGAAGAGCTCGTCGCGCGAGCGCGAGATCTCGGCGCGCCCTACGAGCTGGTGACCGAGATCGCGCAGAACGGGAAGCTCCCGGTCGTTCTTTTTTGCGCCGGCGGCGTCGCCACGCCCGCCGACGCCGCATTGATGATGCAGCTCGGCGCGGAAGGCATCTTCGTCGGAAGCGGCATCTTCAAATCGAAGGATCCCAAGCGTTTCGCTCGCGCGATCGTCAACGCCACAACCCATTTCAACGATCCGTCCGTCGTGCTTGACGCGTGCCGCTCGCTTGGGCAATCGGAGGCTATGCCAGGCCTCGACGTGCGTCAGTTGAGTGAAGCCGAGCTGATGGCACCGCGTGGCAATTAGCCCTTCGACAAGCTCAGGATGACAACCACAGGTGTGCTTGCGCTGCAGGGTGACGTCGTCGAGCACTGCGCGGCGCTGGAACGCGCCGGGGCGCGGCCCCTTGCCGTCAAAACGCCTGCCGACCTCGCGCGCGTCGATGCGCTGATCGTTCCCGGCGGCGAGTCGACGACGGTGATGAAGCTGCTCGAACGCTCGGGGCTCGGGCGGCCGATCGTCGAGCGCACGCACGCCGGCATGCCGCTGTGGGGAACCTGCATGGGAATGATCGTCGCCGCGCGCGACGTCGCCGGCGCCGCTCAGCCGACGCTCGACCTCATCGACATCACCGTGCGGCGCAACGCATTCGGCCGGCAAAACGATTCCGCGGAAATTCCGCTCCAGATTCCCGCGCTCGGCAGCGAGCCGTTTCCCGGTGTCTTCATTCGGGCGCCGTGGATCGAGCGATACGGCCCGACGGTCGAGTTGCTCGCCGAGCGCGACGGTCACGGCATTATGGTACGTGAAGGCAACGTACTGGCCACCGCCTTCCATCCCGAACTCACCCGCGACCCGCGCATTCATCAATACTTCCTCGGAATGTCCGGTCAGCAAGGGAAGCCCTCAGCAGCCGCTTAACTCCGGAAAGGGATGTCCACCCGAAGCGCCCCTCCCGATATGCAGGGGGGATTTCAAGGGCAGATTCCGCCCGTCGAGCCTTTGCTCAGCGAGGTGATCGCAACGCTCGCCCTAGCGGCGCATGCTTATCTCACCGAAGAAGGCGGGCGGCAGCCCGACCATCAATCGGCCGAGGTCGCGATCGACGTTGCAACGGCTGCCTTCGAACGGGTCAAAGAAAGGTTGCCTGCCGATCAGCGGTTAGCAATAACACAAATGCTAACCGAAACGCGATTGATGTTCGTCCGGCAGCGAGGCACCTAAAATGCCTCGCCTTCATACCCGCGGGAAAACGATCGCATGAGCGAGGTGCTCGTGCTGAACTTTACCTACGAAGCGCTCAACGTCACCAGCTTTCAGCGTGCCGTCAAGCTGCTTTTCGCCGGAAAAGCGGAGATGCTGCACGGCCGAGAGCGGATGCTCGCGTCGCCCACGCTCGCGATGCGGATGCCCTCGATCATCCGGATGCTGTACTACATCCGCCGGCCGATGCAGAAGGTCGCGCTGACGAAGAAGAACGTGCTCATTCGCGACGATCACATGTGCCAATACTGCGGGTTGCGCGGCGAGCGCCTGATGACCGTCGATCACGTTACGCCCAAGAGCCGCGGCGGGGAGTCGACCTGGGAGAATCTCGTCTGCGCCTGCATGCGCTGCAACAACCGCAAGAACAACCGTACGCCGCGCGAAGCCAATATGTCGCTGCAGCGCAAGCCGCGCCAGCCCAAATATATTCCTTGGATTCAGATCAAACGCAACACGCTGCCCGACGAATGGGGTAAGTTCTTGTTCCTCTACAACGTCTCGATCGAGGAGCGAGTCGAAACCTAGGCTCCGGGCGCCGAACCGGGCTACGGCTGGTTCATCGCCTTCATCGACTGATCGGGAATCCCATCGGGACAGATGGTCGCTTGCACGGCCGGCGTGACGTAGTACGCGTGCAGGTCGTAGTGCGGCACCGGCAGACCCGGGTGGCCCTTCGGCTCGAACTTGAAGTCGATGTGATCGATCGTGTAGCCCGGGAGCGCGTGCAGGTTCGCATAGGCGAAGCCTTGCTGGAGCTGCTCGACGGTGACCATGATCTCCGTGAAGACCGGCTTTCCTTGCCAGACGCCGTAGATCGGGCCCATCGGCGCGTCTTTGAGATTCATCCAGTGCTCGCCCATGGTTGCGACGCACGGCGAGACGAGCACGGCGCCGGCGGGGATGCCGGCGGGATGGACCGCCGGCTGCGGGGGGAGCTGGGGCGTTGCGGCGTCTGCCCGGGCGCCCTGCGGAAGCGCGAAGCCGGCAAAAGCAAAAGCCAGCAACAGCGATAAGCGAACCATGGATAGGCCCTCCTTTACACGAGCGACCTTTGGCGCGGGAAGAGTTCAATCCTAGGAGAACGCGCCGTCTTGTCATGCCGCTGCAGAATCGCGTCACGCCGTACGGCGAAGTCGTAGCGCTCCCGGGGCGCGGGCAGATGATGGGGAACCGCGGAATTCTTCACGACGATTCGCGGCAAGTCGTCAGGTCGTTTGCGGTGAAGCGCTGGATAGCGTGCGAGCTCGAGTTTCGCGGCCGCAAGCGCAGCGTGATGACGCCGCACCGCTACACCGAGCTTTTCTTCCTCGACGAAGCAGCCGGGCTGAGCGCCGGTCATCGCCCGTGCGCGGAGTGCCGGCGCGCCGACTTCAACCGTTTTCGCGCGTTCTGGGAAGCGAGCATCGCGACGCCCAACGATGCCGACTCGATGGATCTGCGTCTGCACGCCGATCGTCTCGCCGGGAAGAAGAAGCGCACGTATCGCGCCGCGCTTGCCTCGCTGCCCGACGGTGCGTACGCCGTTTGGGAAGGCCGGCCGCATCTCGTGTGGGGCGACTCGTTGTTCGAATGGTCCGATGCAGGCTATACAAGGCGCGTCGCGCGCGCGCAACGCGGCGAGGTCGAGGTGCTGACGCCGCACGCGATCGTCGAGGTCCTGGCGGCGGGCTATCGTCCAACAATTCACTCCAGCGCGGAATAGTTTGGTGGCGGAGGCTTCTCATCTGTGGCTGCCGTTCACCCAAATGCGGGATTTCGAACGGCGTCCGCACCGTTTCGTCCGCGGGCTCGGCTCGCGGCTTTGGGATGCGCAGGGCCGGCGCGTCTTCGACGCGGTCAGTTCAATTTGGACGACGATACACGGCCATTGCCATCCGCGTATCGTCGACGCGATCGCGACGCAAGCCGCACACCTCGATCATGCAACGCTGCTGGGTGCGAGCAATCCCGTCGCCGAACGGCTCGCCGAGCGTCTCTGCACGCTTGCGGGAATGGACTACGCGTTCTTCGGCGGCGACGGCGCCAGCGCAGTCGAAGCGGCGCTGAAGATGGCGCTGGCGTATTGGCAGAACAAGGGCGAACCGCAGCGCACGCGTTTCGTTCGGCTGGGCGATGCGTATCACGGCGATACGGCCGGCGCGATGAGCGTCTCGGATATCGCGCTCTTCAAGTCGCGCTTTGGCAGCCTGACGTTCGAAGCGCGGGGCTTCGAAAGCGGCGCGGCGCAGGGGGACGACGTGGCGGCGGTCATCCTCGAGCCGCTCGTGCAGGCGGCCTCGGGAATGCGTCTGGTTCCGAGCGCGATCTACGACGAGCTGCGCGAGGCGCGGACGCTGGTCATCTGCGACGAGGTCGCTACCGGCTTCGGGCGGACGGGGACGATGTTCGCCTTCGAACAGACGCCGCTACACCCCGATATCGTCTGCGTCGGCAAAGGCTTGAGCGGCGGCACGCTGGCGCTTTCGGCGACGCTCGTGCGCCGGGAAGTCTATCAGGCGTTTCTTGGCGAGCCCGGGGAATACGTCCACTTCTTTCACGGTCATTCGTACGCCGGCAATCCGATCGCCTGTGCTGCGGCGCTCGCTTCGCTCGACCTCTTTGAAGAGGAGCGGACCTTGGCCCGCGCCGCAAGCATAGCGCGCGCCGCCGGTTTGCGCCTGGAAACGCTCGGCTTGCATCCCCACGTGCGCGAGGCGCGGCAGGCCGGGACGATGATCGGCGTCGAGCTTGCGTCGAGCGCCTGGCCGGTCGCCGATGCACTCTACGAAGCGGGGCAATTCACGCGCCCGATCGGCAACGTCATTCAGTTCGTTCCGCCGCTGTGCGCAACCGGCGACGAGGTTCACTCGTTCTTCGATGCATTGAGCAACGCACTGCCGTGAGCTACCTCGATCGAGTCGAGGACGCGCTGCAGAAGATCCGCGAAGAACATCGGTATCGCGAGCTGCCGCTTCGCCGGCTGGCCGACGTTATCGACTTCTCTTCGAACGATTACCTCGGGATGGCCGAAGAGCCGCAGGTCCTCGAGGCGCTCAAGCACGCGAAGCGCGCCGGCTCGGGCGGTGCGCGGCTTCTGGCCGGGCGTAATCGCGAGCTTTCGTTGCTCGAGGAGGAGCTCGCGGCGTGGCTCGGGCGCGAACGGGCGCTGCTTTTTTCGTCGGGCTACCTCGCAGGCATCGGCGCGATTCCGGTGCTTGCGAAGCTCGTGGCGTCGATCTACTCCGACCGCGCGAACCACGCGTCGCTGATCGACGGAGCGCGGCTTTCGAGCAGACCGCGCGTACCCTACGAGCACGCGACGCTGCCGCAGCTGCCTGCGGGCGAATCGGCGCTCGTGGTCAGCGAGACGCTCTTTGGGATGGATGGCGACACGATCGACGCCGCCGCGCTGCTCCGGCAACTGCGCGAGCCGGATGTGCTGCTCTTCGATGAAGCGCACGCGCTCGGCGTCGCCGGCCCGCAAGGGGCAGGCGTCGCGCGAAATCTGGCGGATCCGCGCGTGCTGATCCTCGGCACGCTCTCGAAGGCGCTCGGTACTCTGGGGGGCTTCGTTGCGGGACCGGCCGTGACGATCGATCTGTTCGTCAACCGGGCGCGCAGCTTCATCTTCGATACCGCACTGCCGCCGGCGCTAGCGCTCGCGGCGCGCATTGCGCTGCACCTGACGCGCGGCGCGGAGGATCGCCGCACGCGGCTGAACGCCAATGCCGAGCGGCTGCGTCTCGCGTTGGGCATCGCGGGCGAGGGTCCAATCGTTCCCATCCCCCTGGGCGAGGAAGCGCGCGCGCTGCGCATTTCACAGCGGCTCTTGGAACGCCGCATATTTGTTCCGGCGATCCGGCCGCCGACCGTGCCGCCGGGCACATCGCGCCTGCGCGTAACGCTACGCGCGGATCACACGCTCGAGCAGGTCGATCTGCTCGCTGCCGAGCTGCAACGGTGCATCGCTACTTCGTAACCGGCACCGATACCGACGTTGGGAAGACGCGCGTCGCCGCATCGCTCGCGCTGGCGCTCGCGCGCGGCGGCAAAAATCCGGTGATCGTCAAGCCCGTGCAGACGGGGCTGGGCCCGCTCGAAGAAGGCGACGCGCAGCGCGCTGCGCGGCTTTCCGGTGTTGCCTGCATCGAGATCGCGCGCTACGAAAAGGCCGCCGATCCATGGTCGGCAGCGCTGGCGCAGGGGCGCGAGCCGCTCGCGGCGCGTGCCCTGGCCGAGGCGCTCGACGGGCTCGATGGTGCGCTCGTCGTCGAAGGGGCCGGCGGTATTATGGCGCCGCTCAATGCCGGCGAGCATCTGGGCGACGTCGCGGCGCTGGCGCATCTGGAGACGATCGTGGCGATCGGTCTGCGGCTCGGCTGCCTGAGTCACGCGCTGCTCACCCTGCGCCTCTGCCGGGAGCTCGCGCTTTCGGTAGCGGGCGCGGTACTCGTCGAACGCTGGGGGCCCGCCGGCGAGGCGTATCGCTCCGACGTGCTGCGCGCGTTGCAGGAGAACGTGCGCGTACTCGGGATTTTGGCGAGTGCCCCGGAGGAGGCCGAGTCGGTCGAAGCCGGAGCAAAGCTTTTCGCACCACTGGTGAACCAAGAACGCTGAGATGACCCACCACACGATCGAACGGGCGCGCACCGAGCTGCTCGAGCGCGAGCAGCCCGCGCGCGCCGAGCTGCTGCGCCGGCTGGCGGAGCTCCCGTCCGAGCACGTTCCGGAACTGCTCGCGCTGGCCGACGACGTCCGCTCGCGCTACTGCGGCAGCGGCATCGCGGTCGAAGTGCTCTATAACGCTAAGCGAGGCGGATGTTCGGAGGACTGCAACTTCTGCTCGCAGAGCGCCCGCTACGCGACCGGCGTCGAGCCCGAACGGCTTTCCAGCGTCGAGGAATTCGTCGCCGCCGCGCACGAGGCGCAGACCCGCGGCGCCGGCGAGTTCTGCATTGTCGTCGCCGTCCGCGGGCCGTCGGAGCGGCTGTTGGCGCGCGTCTGCGAAGCGGTGGTGCGCATCAAGCGCGAGCTGCCCTTGACGGTGGCCGTTTCCCTTGGAATTCTCAGCGGCGCGCAAATCGAGCGTCTTGCGCAGGCCGGCGTCGACAAAGTCAATCACAATCTCGAGAGCTCGCGCCGCTACTTTCCGCAAGTCTGCACGACGCATACCTACGACGAGCGCTGGGAGACGTGTGTGCGCGTCAAGCAGCGGAATTTGGAGCTGTGCTGCGGCGGGATCATCGGGATGGGCGAAGACATCGCCGACCGCATCGACTTTCTGATCGCCCTGCAGGAGCTGTCGCCGCAAGAGGTGCCGATCAACTTTCTCAATCCGCGGCCCGGAACGCCCTTCGCTCTGCGCCCGCTGCTCGATCCGGTCGAGGCGTTGCGCTTCGTCGCGATGGCGCGCCTCGCGCTCCCCAACGCGCTCGTTCGTTTCGCGGGCGGCCGCGAAGTGACGCTCAAAGCCTTACAGGACGTCGGCATGCGCAGCGGCGCGAGCGGGATCGTTTTGGGCAACTACCTCACCACGGAAGGCCGCAGCGACGCCGACGACTTCGCGATGCTCGATCGGCTCGGCTTCGAAGTCCTCGCGTAGCGCCGAGCGCAAACGTGGCCCTCGATCAGACCCGCGCGCCCTACTTCCAAGCGCTGCTCGATTACGTGGATGCGGGCGTCATCCCGTTTCACACGCCCGGACACATTCAGGGCATCGGCATGGACCTCGCTTTCCGCGAGTTCGTCGGCGATAACATCTGCGCGATCGACCTGACGCCGATGCCCGGCATCGATGACTTGCTCCAGCCGACCGAATCGATCAAGGAAGCGCAGGAGCTTGCCGCTCAGGCGTGGGGCGCCGATCACACCTTCTTTTTGATCAATGGGTCGACCAGCGGCAATCAGTGCATGATGATGGCGGCGCTCAACCCCGGCGAGAAGATCGCCGTCCCGCGCAACTCTCATAAGTCGATGCTCGGGGGCCTCGTGATGAGCGGCGCGCAGCCGATCTATATGGCGCCGGAAGTCGACGAGGAACTGCGCGTCGACCACTGCGTGACGCCGGCGACGGTGGCCCGGGCGCTCGAAGAGCACCCCGACCTCACCGCCGTCTATCTCGTATCGCCCACGTACTACGGCGTCGCCGCCGATCTCGCCGCGATCGAGCGAATCGTCCACGATGCGGGCAAAGTACTGCTCGTCGACGAGGCGTGGGGACCGCACTTTCACTTCCATCCGGCGCTCCCGCTCTCGGCGACCGCCGCCGGCGCAGATCTCTGCATCAACTCGACGCACAAAATGCTCTCGTCGTTCTCGCAATGCGCGATGCTGCATCACCGAGGCGAGCGCGTCGCGATCGACCGGCTCGAAAGCGTTCTTAAGATGTTCTTATCGACGTCACCGAATCTGCCCATGGTGGCCTCGCTCGACGTCGCACGCAAGCAGATGGCGACCGAGGGAGCGGCCCTGCTCTCGCGCACGATCGAGCTCGCGGAAGAGACGCGGGCGCGGTTGAACGAAATCCCAGGCATCTACTGCTTCGGTGAGGAGATACAGGGGCGCAACGGCGTCTTCGATCTCGACCCGACGAAGATCGTCGTTACGGTGAAAGGGCTGGGCTATACGGGCTACGAGGCGTCGAGCATTCTGCGCCGTCGCTATAACATTCAGGTCGAGCTGGCCGATCTCTTCAACGTCGTCGCGCTTTTTACGATCGGTACGACGCGCGATGCGGCGGAGCGCTTTATCTTAGCCTTCGAAGAGATGGCGCGCGACGACCGCCCGATCGACATGTTCGCGCCCTCGGGCATCCTGGAGGAGCGTCTGCGGCGCGGGACGTTTCGGCTGCCTGCGGTTCCGCCGATGCGGATGCTGCCGCGCGAAGCGTTCCTGGCCGAGGCGGAGTTCGTGAAGTTTCGCGAGTCACAGGGGCGGATCTGCGCCGAGACCCTGACGCCGTATCCGCCCGGCATTCCCGTGATCGCACCGGGCGAAGAGATCACGCAGGAAATCATCAATTACGTGCGGTTGGAACTCAAGGCCGGCGTGCGCATACAGGGCCCGCACGACGGCGAGCTGCGCGTCATCCGCGTGGTGAAGGAGTGACCCCGCACCTCGGCTAACCGTATCGAGCAAGTGGCGGTCAGGGTTCATTCAGTTTCGCCTAGTTGGGAGCTCTCCCAACTCCTCGACATCTTCCCGCTCACCATTCGGCAAGCGCTCGTTCGGCTTCGCAACCTCGAAGACATCATCGAGGTCGTTCTCGATTTAGGGCGCCCGCCGGAGGCTCGCTTCGAAAACGACTTCATTTACCTTACCGACGTTCCGGTAAGCCACGAAGATATCGCGCACGTCTGCTCGCGCATCTCGCCGTTCGGCGCCGACAATCGCGCGGGAATCGAGCAAACGCTGCACCGCATCAGCGCGATTCGCAACCGCACCGGCAAGATCGTCGGGCTGACCTGTCGCGTCGGGCGCGCGGTCTACGGAACGATCGATATTTTGGTCGACGTCCTGCGCGGCGGGCAATCGATCTGTTTGCTCGGTAAACCCGGCGTCGGCAAAACGACGATGCTGCGCGAGTGCGCGCGCGTGCTCTCCGAGGAGCGCAAGCGCGTCGTCATCGTCGATACCTCCAACGAAATCGCGGGCGACAGCGACATTCCGCATCCTGGGATCGGCCTCGCGCGCCGCATGCAGGTCGCCGATCCGGCGCTGCAGCACGCGGTGATGATCGAGGCGGTCGAGAATCACATGCCCGAGGTCATCGTAATCGACGAGATCGGCACCGAGGCAGAGGCGGGCGCAGCGCGCACGATCGCCGAACGCGGCGTGACGCTGATCGGCACGGCCCACGGCCAGACGCTGGAAAACCTGCTGATGAACCCGACGCTTTCCGATCTGGTCGGCGGTATCAGCGCGGTCACGCTCTCCGATGAAGAAGCCCGTCGCCGCGGCACGCGCAAGACCGTCCTCGAGCGCAAGGCGCCCCCGACCTTCGACATCGTCATCGAGATCCACGACCGCGATCGCATGGCGATTCACAAGAACGTCGCCGAGGTCATCGACGCGCTGCTGCGCGGTTACCAGCCGCAGCCCGAGATTCGCCAGCGCACGGCCAGCGGTGAAGTGACGGTCGTTCAGGAGGCCGATACCGAATCGATGCCGCGCCTCACCGACGCTTACGATCACCATCACGATAACGAGAGCGAAGACCGCCCGCTTTCGATCTTCCCCTACGGCGTCTCGCGCAATAAAATCGAGCGCGCGATCGCGAACCTGCGCGTCCACGCGTCGATCGCCCGGAACTGGGACGACGCCGACGTCGTCCTGACGCTCAAAACCCTCGAGCGTAAGGAGCAACCCAAGCTCAAGCAGATCGCCTCCGACAACGTCCCGATTTACTCGATCAAAACGAACACGACGACGCAGATTCAGACGGCGCTGCGCGACGTCTTTAATCTCGGCTCGATCGACAACGAAGAGATCGCCTTGCGCGAAGCGGAAGAGGCGATCTACCAGGTGCTGTTGACGAGCAAGGCGATCGAACTCTCGCCGCAGACGTCGTACATTCGGCGCATGCAGCACCAGCTCGCCGAGCGCTACCGCCTCCAGTCGCGCAGCACCGGCCTCGAGCCCAACCGGCGCGTCCGGATCTTCAAAATCGCCGAAGCCTCGTAGCAAACCTAACGCGTCACGATGTTTATCGTTGTCGAAGGGATTGAAGGCAGCGGAAAGAGCACGCTGCTGCGCGGGCTCGTCGAACGTTTGCGGATGGACGGGCGCGACGTCGTCATTACGCGCGAACCGGGTGGGACGGCGACCGGCGATGCGATCCGTACGATTTTCCTCGACCGAACCTTGAACATCAAACCGCTCACCGAGGCGCTGCTGGTCAACGCAGCCCGAGCGCAACACGTTGCGGAGGTGATTCGCCCCGCGCTCGACGCGGGCCGGCTCTTACTCTGCGACCGCTTTATTTCATCGACGCTCGCGTATCAGGGGTACGGCCGCGGCTTCGATCTGGCAGCGCTGCAGCGCCTATGTGACGAAGCGACCGGGAAGCTGGAGGCCGATCTCGTCTTTCTGCTCGACCTTCCCGTCGATCTCGCGCGCAAACGAATGGCCGAGCGATCCTACCAGCTCGACCGTATCGAGAGCGAGGACGCCGCGTTTCACGAGCGCGTGCGCCAAGGCTATCTCGTACTGGCGAAGTCGCCGAGATTTCGCAAGCTCGATGCGACGCAGCCGGTCGAGACCCTCTTGGACGTGGCGTGGAGCTTCATTTCGACGTTATAGGGGCGCAAGGGCCGAGGCGCTATTTCGACGCGCTCACGCGCGACAAGATCGCACACGCATACCTTTTCTCCGGGCCGAGCGGCGTTGGGAAGAAGACCTTCGCGCGCCGCTTGGCGCAATCGCTGCTCTGCCTGGCACCGAAAGATGCCGTGCTCGGCTATGACGGTACCTGCTCCACGTGCGCGCTCTTTGCAGCCTCCCACGCGCGCCATCCCGATTTCCTCGAGCACGTCGGCGCACTGAAGATCGGCGAGCGTGACGTCGCGATGGGCTTTTACGAAGGCGACGAACTCCACGCCCGCGACCTGGTCCGGCAGCTCTCGATGCAGTCGTACGGCGGCGGCATGCGCGTGCTGCTCCTTGGCAACGTTGAGTTTGCCTCGCCGGCGGCGGCTAACGCGCTGTTGAAATTTCTCGAAGAGCCCCCGCCGGGCGTCGTTATGCTCCTCACCACGCCCGCACCCGAAAGCCTTTTGCCGACGATCCGGTCGCGGGTCATCGAGCTGCGCTTTCCCCGCCTCTCGACCGCGGAGGTCGCCGAGATTCTCACGAGGATGCACTACGCTGCCGCCGATGCGAAGCTTGGTGCGTCGCTTGGGGGCGGAAGCGTGACGCGCGCCGTCGCGGCGCTCGGCGGCGAAGACGAATCGCTGCGCGCGACCGTCATCGGCTGGTTCTTCGAGACGCTGCGGGGGAAAGCGCCGCAGAGCGTTTGGGCGAGCCGCGAGACGCTCGACGAAGGCATTGAAACGGTGAAGACGCTCGTGCGGGACTGGATCGTTACGAGTTCGGGCGACGGCGTCGCGCTCGTCTCCCTCGATCAAGAGAAACGCCTGCGCGCGCTAGAGCCGATCGGAGGAAAACAAGCCGCAGCGCTGCTCGTTAGGCTCGATGAAGCGCAGCGCCTCGCCCAGACGAACGTCCCGCCCGCGATGGTCGGCGAACTCCTTCGCATGGCCCTTAGCTCGTTGTCACCCTGAGCGCCCCTACCAAAAGCCGCGGAAGGCGACGTCGTCGTACTGTTTGGCAAACGGGAAGGCGAGATAGGCGAGAACGATCGCGCGCACGGCCGCAAACGTCAGCTGATATTCGATGACGTTGAGCCCCGAGGCAAAGCGGGTGATGACGAAGCTGGGAACCAGGGTCCAAAGCGCGATGAAAACGACGGCCAAGATGCCTGCGCCGAGCAGATTTTCGCGGACCGCACGGAACGACGCGCCGATTGCGAGGTTGCCGGGCATGCCGCCGATGGCCGCGGCGGGGATCGTGTAAATCAAGAAAAACGCGACGACGAGCTGCAGGACGACTCCGACGATTCCGCCGCCGAGAAACTCTCCGATGTACTGCGCGGCCCACAGCAAGAAGTAGAAACCGATCGCGGCGATGAGGATCCCGCCGGCCTTTTGCCGCCCCTCCTCCCAGGCTTCGTCGAAGGTCGCGCGCCGGCCGCGCCAGACATTGTTCGCGCCGATTACCGCCACGCCGAAGCAGAAACCGTAGAGCAGCTGCGTGACGATCTGGAAGACGAAGAGCCCCAGACCGCCGACCGGTTCGGTGAAGTAGGGCGAGATCTGCTCGATCAAAATATCGACGACGGCCGCCAGCAGCGGCATAACGAAGACGGACGGGTGGCGCAGCAGCTGCGGGATGGCCCGCGCGTACATCGCGAAATCGACGCTCCTCAAGCGCATCGGCTTAAAAGCGCGCGCCTTCGAGCGCGTGCCGGCACGAGCAGTCGGCGCCGATCGGAATCTTTTCGATGATGCGGCCGATCGCGTTGCGAACGCGGTCGTTATTGCGTTTGAAGACTTCAATGACCTCGTGGTGTGAGACGGCCGTCATGCCCTCGAGCCCGACGTCGTAGTCGGTGATCAGCGAGATGTTGACGTAACACATCTCGAGTTCGCGTGCCAGGTAGGCTTCCGGGTACTGCGTCATGTTAATGACTTCCCAGCCTTGGCTCTGAAACCACTTCGACTCACTGCGCGTCGAAAAGCGCGGCCCTTGGATAACGACGACCGTGCCGCGGTCGTGCGTTTCGATCTCGAGCGAGCGCAGCGCGTCGATTGCGATCGGACGCAGCGTCGGGCAATACGGATCGGCGAAGCTCACGTGCGTCGTGATCGGGCCGTCAAAGAAAGTATCTTTGCGGCCGTTCGTGCGATCGACGAGCTGATCGGCCACGACCATCGACCCGGGCTTGACGCTTTCGAGCAAGGAGCCGCAGGCGGTCGGACCGACGATCCATTTCACGCCCAGCTCCTTCATCGCAAACATGTTCGCGCGGTAGTTGATTGCCTGCGGCGGAAAGCGGTGGTCCTTACCGTGGCGCGGCAGGAATGCGACGCGCCTTCCCGCGACCTCTCCGAGCGCGACCCGGTCGCTAGGCGCGCCGAACGGCGTCTCTACCCAGGTTTCGTGCGCGTTTTCGATCAGCGAATAGAAGCCGGACCCGCCAAAAACGCCGATCTCGGCGTGCAATTCGTCGCTCATGCGCGCCTTGTTCTAGCCCAGCCCCGGCAGTCATGCCGGCCCAAGTCCACCACGTTTTAAATGCCGAGAAGTTCGCTGAGGCGTGCGAGCCCGCGCGCCAAATGGAATCGGAGCGTTTTAGCTAATAGCTTGTAACATGATCGATCGACGCCGGTTTCTGCTTGCCGCCGGAGCGTCGGCCGTCGCCCCGGCGCTGCTGGGCGCATCGCCTGAAGTAGAAACTCCGGTTCGGCCCCTGCAACGCGCGCTCGTCTTCAGCGGCGGAGGCGCGCGCGGCGCCTATGAGGCCGGCATCGTCGGAGCCCTCGTCGCGCAGCAGCACGTGAGCGACGGACAGCCGCTCGCGCCCTATGAAGTCGTCTGCGGAACGTCGATCGGTGCGCTCAACGGGTGGATGGTCGCCGCCGCTCAGTACACGAAGCTGCAGGAGCTGTGGTTCACCGTCAGCAGAGATAACGTCCTCCGTCCAAAGCCGCAGTACGCGTCGCTGCGCGATCCGGAGAGCGGCGTCCTCAATCGTGTCGCCTCCGTCGTTAGTCTAACCGGCCTCGTGCGCAATCAGCGCGCCGTGTTGCAGACTGATCCCGCTTACGACTGGATCTCGAGCCACGTCGATCCCTCGACGCCGCTGGTCGCGCCGCTGATCTGGGCCGTAACGAACTTGACGCATCAGCGTCCGGAATACTTTTATGTCCGCCCGCAAGCCCGCAAAGAGCTTCCGGCACGGGTCACGCATGCGCTGCACGCCCTTCTAGGAGAGCAAACCATCGTACGGGAGGCGACGCCCGACATTTTACACCGCGCACTCTTCGCCTCGATCGCGATTCCGATCGCCTTCGATCCCGTTTCGATGCCGGGACCCGACGGCACGTTGAACGCGTACTGCGACGGCGGCGTCGCGAGTAACTCGCCGGTCGGAATCGCGCACGCGGTGGCGCAGGGCGCGGACATCGTCTTACTCGATCCCCCGTTTGAGCCGGAGGAAAGCTACGACGACGCGGTCGAGATCGCTTTTGCCGCGTACGGGACGATGCAGCGCAAGATCTTCGAGATGGAGATGCGCAACTCGTACTTCCAATCGCTCGGGAAGAGCGCCTTCGCGCGGCTCTCGCCCGCGCAGCGCGCGACGGCGACGCAGAACAACGCTCTCTTGGAAGCCTTCATCGAGAACGTCCCCGCCACCAGCCTTCGTTACATCCGACCGAAAAAGACGCTGCCGGTCGCCGTCGTCGGCTTCGACGACACCGACGGCATCTACAACGCCTACCGTATCGGCTGGGAGGACGTGGCCAACGGCTTCAGCTCGTACGACTGGAGAACGTTCGAACTCTAGGCTCCTAAGCAGTGCCTCAGCGGTTGAAGTCGGAAGGCTTTAGGTCTTCGAGAAATTTCTTAAAGCGCGCCACTTCGGTTTCGTTCACCGTCTTTTTCTCCGAGGTCGCTTCTTCAAGGACGATCTTGTCGGAGACGAAGATCGGAGCGGGGACGCGCAATGCAAGCGCGATGCCGTCGGAGGGGCGTGCGTCGATCTCCTGCAGTTCGCCGTTCGTACGCACGACGAGTTTGGCGAAGAACGTCGACTCTTTGATGTCGTGAATGACGACCTGCTCGAGGTTCGCGTTGAGTCCCTCGAGGATGTTGCGCATCAGGTCGTGCGAGAGCGGGCGGGGAACCGGTGCGCCTTCCAGTGCCAGCGCGATCGCCGTTGCTTCGAATGGGCCGATCAGTATCGGGAGGTAGTGAGAGCCGTCCATGTCCTTGAGGATGACAACCGGGTCGTGGGTGAGGAGGTCGATTCCGAGCTTGTCGACCTTCATTTGGCGCATGTCGACCTATCCGACACTTCCGCCGGAATTTCTTGCCGGCCAGCGAACCCGCGGCCTCGAGTATGGCACTTTCCTGCGGCATCGTCGGCTTGCCCAACGTCGGCAAATCCACAATCTTTAATGCGCTTACGCGATCGGCCCAGGCCCTTGCGGCAAATTATCCGTTCGCAACGATCGAGCCGAATGTGGGAGAGGTCGCAGTGCCCGACCCGCGCTTGGCGGTCCTGCAACGCCTCACGAACGCCGCGCGCGTCGTCCCGGCGACCGTACGCTTCGTCGACATCGCCGGCTTGGTGCGCGGCGCCAGCTCCGGCGAGGGGCTCGGCAACGCCTTCCTGAGCCACATTCGCGAGACCAACGCGATCGCGATGGTCGTGCGCTGTTTTGAGGACGACGAGATCACGCACGTCGAAGGCGCGATCGATCCGCGGCGGGACTGCGAGATCATCGGGATCGAGTTGGCTCTCGCCGACCTTGCAACGATGCGGAAGCGGCTTGGGAAGATCGAGCGCGAGGTGCGCGCCGATCCCAAGCTGCGCGAGTATCTTGCGGCCGCCCAGCGCCTCACCGAGGCTCTGGAGGAGGCGCGCCCGGCTCGCTCCTTCGCGCCCGACTCGCTCGAAGCGCAGGTGGCGGCCGACTCATTCCTGCTGACCGCAAAGCCGGTGCTCTTCGTCGCCAACGTCGAGGAGGGCCAGATCGGGCGCGATTCGGCCAACGTCGAGATCGTGCGGGCGATCGCACTTGAGGAAAGGGGCCGCACGGTCGTCCTGAGCGGCAAGGTCGAGGCTGAGCTTGCCGGGCTCTCTGAGGACGAGGCGGCCGAATTCCGGGGCGAACTGGGCATCGAGCGCAGCGGCCTCGACGAGCTCGCGGCCCAGACCTACGAGCTGCTGGGGCTCATGACGTTCCTGACGGCCGGAGAGAAGGAGGCGCGAGCTTGGCCGATTCGCAAGGGGACGAAGGCGCCTCAGGCGGCTGGAACGATTCACAGCGACATCGAGCGAGGCTTCATTCGGGCCGAGATCATCTCGTACGACGATTACGTGCAGTACCAGACGATGGAGGCGCTGCGCGCTGCTGGGCGCGTCCGCAGCGAGGGCCGGGATTACGTCATGCAAGAGGGCGACGTCGTCAATTTTCGATTCAACGTGTAGCAGCAATCGCGCAAGGGGCTCGGGAGCGCAAATATGAAAGGTAAAGTATGACCACTGCTCTGCGCGAGACCTCGGTGCGCGACGTCTCCGTTTTCGGCGATGCGATCGCATACTTCAACGAAGCGGCCGACCTGCTCGAACTCGATGGCGGAATGCGCCGCATCCTCACCCACCCTTCGCGGCAGATCATCTTCTCGATTCCTTTCCAGCGCGACTCCGGTGAGTTCGAGGTCTACACCGGCTATCGCGTGCAGTACAATTTCGCGCGAGGCCCGGCAAAAGGCGGCATCCGCTACCATCCGGGTGTGACCCTGGACGAGGTCACGGCGCTCGCATTTTGGATGACGTGGAAGTGCGCGGTGGTCGACCTTCCGTTCGGGGGTGGTAAAGGCGGCGTCACCTGCGATCCGGCGACGCTCTCGCAAAACGAACTCGAGCGTATCACCCGCCGCTACGCCGCTGAGCTCGTCGAGGTCGTCGGCCCCGATAAGGACGTGCCGGCGCCCGACGTCAACACGACGCCGCAGGTCATGGCGTGGTTCATGGACACCTACTCGATGCACGTGCGCCAAAACATGCCGGGAGTCGTGACCGGCAAGCCGCTCGAGATCGGCGGCTCCCGCGGGCGAGTCGAAGCGACCGGCCGAGGCGTGACCATATGCGCGCTCGACGAGATGGCCGAGATGGGTCTGCGTCCGGATAAGGCGACGATCGCGATTCAAGGCTTCGGCAACGTCGGCCGCTATGCGGCCAAACTCTTCGAAGATCGCGGCTGCAAGGTCGTCGGCATCTCCGACGTTACCGGCGCCTATTACAACGAGGCCGGCATCTTCGTCGTCGGCGCGATGGAGCACACGCAAAAATACGGAACGCTCGAGGGCTTCAAGGGCGGCGAGAAGATCAGCAACGCGGAGCTGCTCGCGATGCCGTGCGACGTGCTCGTTCCGGCCGCGCTCGAGAAGGTCTTCACCGCGGAGACGGCTTCGAAGGTACAAGCGAAGCTCATCGTCGAGGGCGCGAACGGCCCGACGACGCCCGAGGGCGACCGCATCTTCCGTGAAAAGGGCATCATCGTCATTCCCGACATCATGGCCAACGCCGGCGGCGTCACGGTTTCGTACTTCGAATGGGCTCAGGATCGCGCCGGGTATTTCTGGAAGGAATCCGAGGTCAACGAGAAGCTCGAAGATTTCTTGCTCTCGAACCTGCACGCGATCCGCGCAATCGCGAACTCGCGCCATGCGACGCTGCGTACCGCCGCCTACACGCTGGCCATCGACCGCGTCGTCAAGGCCTCGCTGCTGCGCGGAATCTACGCCTAGCGATAGGCGCCCACCAAACGCGAGAGCCGCGTCAACGAATCGACGTACGCCCGCAGGCGATCGACAACGAACGGCGGCGCATCGACCCGTGAAAGTGCGTCCTTGAGACGATCGTCGCGGTGCATGCGGCGCGAGACGCGCAGTGCAGCGGCGAGTTCGGCCGTTCGTTCGCCGGCGGCTTCTGCGAAGGCGGCTAGGGCGTGCGCTTGAGGCTGCGTTATCGGCAGATCGAGCCCGCTTTCGAGGGCCAGCATGGAGAGCCCAAGACGCTGCGTCACCGAGAGGATGCGCAGCGCGCGTCCCACCGAGATCGAGTGCGGCCGATGCGGTTCGTGGCGCGTTCGATCGATCGACGCTTCGGCGGTCGTGCGCGCCTTCCACACGGCGGTCCGCGCCCGTTCGATCTCCTCGTGCGCGGCGTCGGTGGGGGAGCCGTACGCGAAGAGGATCGCGACCAACAGGGATCGCTGGGCGTCGAGCAGATCGGCGAGCAGTTGCCGCGTGCGGCGGTGCTCCCAGGTCGGCATGACGAGATACCCGACCATCGCGAGCGCGCCGCCGGCGAGTGTGTCGAGGACTCGAACGTCGATGGTCGTCGTGCCGGGCAGCCCGCGCATGCTCAGCACCAGCACGACAAACGAAGTAATCGCGACGGTGAAGAGCGCGTAGTTCGGACTAAACGTCAGATACGCCGCGGCAGCCGCGATGAGGATGCCCGCGATCTCGAACGGGGTGTGGCCGCGAACCAGCGCGAGCACCAGCGTCGCGACGACGGCACCGACGAGCGTCCCGGCGATGCGGCCCACGCCGCGCACGAACGTCGTCTGAAAATCGGGCTTCAGCACCATCGCGGAAGTCATCGGAATCCAGTAGCCGCGATCCACGGAGAACTGCCGGCCCACCACCATCGCGACGGCCAGTACGACGGAGAAGCGCAGCGAGGCGCGGCCGAGCCAGTCGATGTGATTGTCGACGTACGGGCCGGGCTTGGGGCGCGAAATCAACGGAAGATGCGAGAGGCGGCCGCTCGAAATCATCTCTGCCGCCAAACGCGCGTCGTGCAGGTCTTCGGCGAGATCGCCGAGCGCTTCACCGGCGTCTGCCGGAGCGTTCCGTGCCTTGCCGCGAAGCGTTGCCGCAATCGCGTCCAGTTCGGCGACGACGCCGCCCGGCAGCTCGTTGGTCGTCGCGTGTGCGGCGAGGCGCTTGCGAATACTCTCGGAATCTTCGAGCAGCCGATTGAAGCGCGCCCGCTCGGCCGAACGCGCGAAGGGCTGCGGATCGGCGATCACTTGGCGCGCCGTTGCGAATGGAGTCAGGGGCGGAAGCGCGCGCCGATGCGCGGCGATGTCGCGTGCATACGAAGCGAGGTCTTCATAGACGTCGGCGAGCGCTAGGCGCTCGACGTCGAGGTGCGCCGTCGGCCAAGAGGCCAGCAGCAGCAGCGCCTGAATGAGGCCGCCGGCGAGGACGAGTGCCGCCTGCAACAGTGCGGCCTCCGCGCCCAGCGCTTGGCTCGAGAAGAGGACGAAGACGACGAACGAGTTGAGCGCGACGGTTGCGGCGACCGGCCCGATCTGCCCAACCGTCGCGCAGGCGTACGCTGCGACCGCCGTCGCGGCGATCACGCCTGGCGTCGAGCTCGCCGACAGAGCACCGATAAAGCTTCCGAGCGCCATGCCCAGCGCTGCAATCAGCATCGCCTGCAAACGCGTCCGATACACACCTTGCAGCGACGTGAATCCCGCGATGAAGGCGCCGACCGCAGCCGGCACGCCCAGAGCCGGTTTGCCGAGCAGGGCCGCAACGATCAAGGGAATCGCGACACCGGCGGTGCAGCGCAGCGCGTAGCCCGGCTCGAGCGCCGAGCGATCGAAGCTGCCGACCGTCTCCGCGAGTTCGCGCAGCCAGGCCAGCAATGCTGTTTACGGCGGCGTCAGGTCGTTCGGGGGAGCATACGGGTCGGGGAAGCAGTACTTCGTGTTCGAACACCGAGTGCCGGCATAGGCGGCGCCGACATCAACTTGGGGAATGTGCGTACCGTAAGCCTTGTTGATCGCATTGATGAACTCGAAAGCGATTAGCGCGTATCCGGTATTCGAGGGATGGAGCCCGTCGAAGCTCGTGATACCGAAGAGGTAGCCGAGCGTACAGCAGTGGTCCTTTGGATTGATCGAAGCCGCAAGCTTGAAGTACGGGTTTGAGGGATTGCCGCTCGCTAGCCCTGAGAAGATAGCCTGAACGTCGACAAGCGGCACGTGCTGCGCACTGGCCGCATGATCGATACCCTGGTTAATCGCGTTTTCAAGCGACTGAATTCTGCCGGCGAACTCCGGCGTGATGTAGTTCTGTCCCAATCCGTTGCCCGGTGCGCCTTTGCAGTTCGGTGCTGGAACGGTGCAGTCCAAATTTGGTACGACGCCCGCGGAGGCGTAGGTTTGAACGATCGCGGCCACGGCCGGAATGGTTAAGTACCCGCACGGCTTCGTGGTGGACGCGGGCGTGCATCCCCCCGGCGTCGTGAGGTGATACTTCGTTGCGATCGCCGTGACGAGCGAATTTGGAAAGCGGTACCAGTAGAAGAGGCACGAAACGTAGGAACGAATCCGGCACTCCGTCAGCTTTTGCGGAATCGAAACGCGCTCGAAGTAGCCCGCTAAGAGGATGTCGGGAAGATTCGCGACGGCGACTTTTGCGCCGGCGTGCTGCAGCGTTCCGATTGACTGCCGCAGGTCGCCTTCCGCCTGCGCCGCATTACGATCGCCGCCGACGAATCGCCCGCCGCTGCCCATATATTTGAGCACGTCGTTGGCACCAAGCCAAACGGTTGCGAGCGTCGGGTGGCGGCTGGCAGCGGCGTTGACGTCGGTAAGATCGTGCATCTTCGCATAGGTGCCGAGCACCGGCCAGAACGTACCCGATTCCTCGGCGACGACCATGTTGAGCAATCCCGGAATGCCGGGCAGCTCCTTACAAGTATTGCTCTGCGGCGCGTGCAGCACGTTGGCTTCATGTAGGGTCAACCCGGGAACGCCGACGTTGCGAACGTTGGCCGAGGTCGGATCCATGCGGACGCGTGCCACGCCTTTGAGATGGTAGCCCGCGTTGTTGAAGCCGTTGTTATCGCTGCAAACGTCCCCGGTCTTCGAGGAGGCGATCGGAAAGAACCCGTTATTCGGGTTTATGATCTGATTGTCGAGTCCCGGCCCTTTGATCAGCGGCAGCGGGCTCGTCGACGGATCGTACATCTGCGTCACCGCCGTATCGAGCGGCTTGCCGGAGGCCTGTTCGTAGAGCAATGACCACCAGCCGTTCTCCTGATTCGGGGGTACTGGCACCCCACCAGCGGTCACGCCCGTCGCGCCAAGAAAGCCGTCGGATTGATAGCCGGCCGTCAGGCTATCGCCGACGCCGACGATATTCGAAATCACGTCAGGCCCCGGCTTGACGTGGGTCTGGCCCGGCGGCACGAACGACGGAGACGTAGCCCCGCCGCCTCCGCCGCAGGCGGCGACTGCGGCGAGCGCCGTCGTTGCAAGAATGCTTCTAAACCAAATCTTCATCGCCCCAACCTCCGAGGGTTATAACGGGAAATACGTCGGCGAGCCCATGCCGAACTGCAGCTGTATTTGGGTCGCTTTCAGGCCGCCGACGGCGAGTCCGCAGGCGTTGTTGATCGCCTGCTGGACCGTCAAACACTTGATGCCGATGATGCCGTCCGGGCCCATGTTCGTCGGGTTGCCCGAGTTGAGCACCGCCGAGACGAACGCGTACTTTGTGATCCGTTGCTGGACGCCGAGGAAGTACGCGAAGAGATGCTCCGGATAGGGATCGGTCGGAAGATAATCGCGGGCGCTCTGCGGTTCGACGAAGAACGTCGTCATCTTCGTAGGGGTGTATTCGAGGTAGAGCACCTGCGGCAGCTGCATCGAATTGCCGGAGTTCGCACCGGCGGTGTGAACCAGCCACTGGGGCGCGACCGTCAAGGTACCGAACATCTTCGGCGTTTTCAGAAACGGCAAGGTGATCGCGACGGCGTAGTATTGCGCGCTTCGAACCGGGATCGTCTCCACCGGACCGTCCGGCAGGTTGTACGTAATCGGCACCACGTCGTTGTTGTTCGGAGAGAAGCCGATCTGGCCGCCGCGCGCAACGTACGTCGGCGAGATGACGATCGGTACCGGCCCCGGCAGCTTGTCGGATTTTATCGTGAAAAGTTTTTCGAGCATGAAGACCCCGAACGTGTCTTTCGTGCGCACGTTGATGTTGCGGCCGGTGCCCGGGCCGCAGGCCGGGCCGTTGCTGAGATCGGCGCATCCGACCGGATTTTGGAAGCCCGCGAGATAGACCGGTGTTAAGCCGCTGTTGAATCCATACGGATAGTGCTGCAGCTGGAACATGCTGGCAACCAAACGCGTCGACCAGTTGAAACCGTAACCGGCGGCAAGGTCGTAGCCGCCCATCAGCCAGCCTTTTCCGTAGGTTCCGATATTGCCCCAGGGGTATGCCGACGAGATGTCGGCCGTCCACGTCAGACCCTGCGGCAGCGCGACCACCGGGCCCAGCGGCTGCTGCTGCACCGGCGGCGCCTGCGCGACGCTGGGTGAAGCTGAGGTAGCTTGACGGCGCGTCACTTCCGGCTTCTTCTGCGAGTTCAGAAAGTTCTTAATCGCGGTGTTCGCACCGGGAAGAATCGATTGTTCGTACACGTCGGGGGTGCCGTCGGCGAAAGCCGGTGACGCTATGGCGGCAAAAGAAACCGCGGTTAACGCTGCGGCGACCCAGCGAAGAGAACGACCGAGCATGCAAGCACCTCTCGAGAAATCTCCGATAGCAACGGTATTTTTGCGTATCGGGCGTTTTAGCCGGAGGTTGGGCTAAACGATTGCAAATCCTTTTCGGTTTGTTCGGTGTGCGGCTCGCCGTCGCGCGATTGTCCGTTACGCCTGGCTGGTTTTCCGCGCAGCTCCAATGATTTGATGATGACGTAGAGCACCGGCGTAATCGCGAGATTGAGGAACGTCGAAACCAACATGCCGCCGAAAACCACCGTGCCCAGTGAATGGCGCGCGGCGCTGCCGGCGCCGGTAGCAAAGACCAGCGGCACGACGGCGATGATAAAAGCGATGGAGGTCATCAGAATCGGACGCAACCGCGTTTGCGCGGCGCGCAGTGCGGCCTGCACGACGGTCGCGCCTTCGCGCAACTGCTGATTGGCAAACTCCACGATTAGAATTGCGCTCTTGCTCGCAAGCCCGATCAGCATGACGTAGCCGACCTGCGCGTAGGCGTCCTGCGCGAGGTTTGCATCGGACAAGAAGGGGATCGGAAGATGACGGAAGTTCATGAATCCGAGCGCGCCCAGCAATGCCGCGGGGACGGCGAGCAGCACGACGAGGGGATCGATGAAGCTCTCGTACTGGGCCGAGAGCACCAGGAAGACGAAGACGAGGCCCAGCGCAAAGATGATCGTGCTCAAGCTCCCCGCCGCGATCTCGTCGAGCTGCAGGCCCGACCACTCGAAGCTCATTCCGGCCGGCATGACTTTTTGTGCAATCTGCTCCATCGCGGTGATCGCTTCACCCGAGCCGTGTCCGGGCGCGTTGTTGCCGTTGAGTTCGACGTTTCGGTAGAGGTTATAGTGCGTGATGACCGGCGCGGAGAGCACCTGCTTCATCTGCACCAGCGTGCTCAGCGGCGTCATGACCGTACCCGTTGCATTGGTACTGGTCGTCGCGGCACCCGGCGGTGCGGTTGCAAAGGGATTCGTGCCGGTCGGAATATTGTTTGCTGCCGATCCGGAGCTGACGTAGAGATTCTGCAGGGACGAGACGCGGTTGCGGTACGGTTCCTCGGCCTGCACGTCTACCTGCCACGACCGGTTGAGATACGTGAAGTTGTTGACGTAGAGCGAGGCAAGCTGAACCTCGAGCGTATCGAAGATGTCGGTCAGCGAGATGCCGATCGCTTTTGCCTTGTTGCGGTCGATGTTCAACTGTACTTGCGGCGAGTTGATGCGGAACTGCGTGAAGACGTTCTGCAGGCGCGGATCCTGCGCGGCCGCGCCCATCATGGCATACGAGGTCTTCATCAGGACGGGAAGCCCCGCGTTGCCGCGGTCCTCGAGCTCAAACTGGAAGCCGCCGAAGCTGCCGACGCCGTTGATCGCCGGCGGATTGAGCGCGTAGAGCTGGGCCTGCGGAATCTGTTTGAAGAAGGCGAAGTTGATGCGGCCGATGACGGCGTCGATTCCGTCGCCCGGGCCTTTGCGCTGGCTCCACGGCTTGAGCAGGCAGAACATGATGCCGCGGTTGGGTGCGGCGCCGGTGAAGCTGAAGCCGCCGATATCGAAGAGGTACTTCACTTGCGGCTCGGCGCGGATAATCGCTTCGGCCTTTTCGGAGATCGCCGTCTCGCCGGCGAGCGACGTACCTTCAGGAGCCTGAACCAGCACGATAAAGTAGCCTTGGTCTTCGCTGGGAATGAAGCCGGTCGGCGTCTTCACGAACATGAAGAGCGTGGCTACGAGTGCGAGCGCAAAGACGCCCATCACCGGCCAGCGGTAGCGAATCGCCCTCGGCAGCTCGCCCGCGTACCAGCGCCGGAAGCGCGCTAGCCCGGCGTTGAACCAGCGGAAGAAGATGAATTTCGACTCGACGTCGCCGGTGAGCAGGCGCGCCGACATCACCGGCGCGAGCGTCAAGGCTTGGAAAAGGGAGATCGTGATGGCAGCGGCGATTGTCAGCGCAAACTGCTTGTACAGCAGGCCCGTGGTGCCCGGGAAGAAGGCCACCGGAATAAACACCGCCAGTAGAACGAGCGAGGAGGCCACGACCGCGCTCTGGATTTCGCGCATCGCCTGCGCGGCGCTGGCAATGCCGCTCTGGCGCCCCTTGTTCAACTCGATGTGGCGCGCGATGTTCTCGATGACGACGATCGCGTCGTCGACTACCAGTCCCGTCGCCAGGGTTAGCCCGAATAAAGTGATCGTATTGATCGTGAAGCCGAAGATCTTCATGACGAAGAAGGTGCCGATCAGCGAGACGGGGATCGTCACCGCCGGGATCATCGTCGACTTCGGATTCTGCAAGAAAACGTAGATGACGAGGACGACGAGCAGAATCGAAAGGAGCAGCGTCGTCACGACTTCTTTCACCGATTCGGCGACGAAGTCGGTCGTATTGAAGGCCACGGTGTAGTGGATGCCCGACGGGAACTGCTTCGAGAGCTGCTCCATCTCGGCGAGCACGCCCTTGGAGACCTGGAGTGCGTTGGCCGTCGGGTACTGCAGCACGCCCAGGCCGACGACGTTGCTGTTGCCGGTGAAGCGCAGCGAGGTGCTGTAGTCGACCGCGCCCAGCTCCACCCGCGCGACGTCGCCCAGGCGCGTGTAGCCGCCGTTGGGATTCGAGCGCAGGATGATGTTCGCGAACTGGTCAGGGGTCGAAAGCTGCGTCAGCGCGTTGACAGTATACGTGTAGGGCTGATTCTTCGACTCCGGCGTCGAGCCGATGCTGCCCGTGGCCACTTCGGCGTTCTGCTCCTGCAGCGCGGTGACCACGTCGCCGGCGTCGAGGCCCTGCGCCGCGAGCTTGATCGGATTGACCCAGATGCGCATCGCGTACTGGCGCTGGCCGAAGATGCGGACCTGCGAGACGCCGGGGGTGCGCGAGAGATCGTTGACGATGTTGAGCTGCGCGTAGTTGCTCAAGAAGAGCGTATCGTACTTCGCGGAGGACGACGTGAGGGCGATGCCCATGACGAACGAGCCGGAGTTCTTGGTGACCTGAACGCCGACTTGCTGGACGGTCTGGGGCAGCTGGCCGATCGCCGACTGCACCGAGTTCTGCACGTCGGCGGCGGCGATGTCGAGATCGGTTTCGAGCGTGAAGGTACACGTGATCGTCGAGACGCCCTGCGTGCTCTGCGAGCTGATGTACCGCAGCCCTTGCACCGTGTTGACAGCCTGCTCGAGCGGCGTTGTGACCTGCGCCTCGACGGCCTCCGGAGCCGCGCCCACGTACGACGCTGTGATCGTGACCACGGGTGGTGCGATCTGCGGGTACTGAGCCAGCGGCAGGGTGGGCATTACCACCAGGCCGCCGATCAGAATGATTAAGGAGCAGACCGCCGCCAGGACCGGCCGGGTTAGGAATACCTTCGTCACGCTAGCCGTACCAACCAGGGGCGATTACGGACGGTTGCGCCTCGTTGTAACATTGTCACCCTGAGCCCGTCGAAGGGTTAGAATGCTTGTTCTGCGTGATACGAGCTACGCGAGAGCGGGCTCGAGACGACCTGGTGGAAACCCTTGCTCGCGCCCAGATCGCCTAGTTGCTTGAAGACCTCCGGCGTTACGAACTCGACGACCGGAAGATGTTTCTTCGACGGCTGCAGGTACTGGCCGATCGTGAAGATGTCGACGCCGGCCCCGCGCGCATCGTCCATCGCGGTCTCGATCTCGTCGAGCCGTTCGCCGAGCCCGATCATGATCGAGGTCTTCGTGTAGCGTTCGGGGGCCTTCGATTTGACGTGCGCGAGGACGCGCAGCGATTGATCGTAGCTCGCGCGCTTGTCGCGTACGTGCGGCGTGAGGCGCCGGACCGTCTCGAGATTGTGCGCGAAGACGTCGGGCTTGGCGTCGACGACGATGTCGACGGCTCGTAGGTCGCCGCGGTAGTCGCCGCTGAGGATCTCGACGCGCGCCCCCGGCACGCGCTCGTGGATGGCGCGCACGGTGTTGGCGAAGATCAGCGCGCCGCCGTCGGCGAGATCGTCGCGATCGACCGCGGTAACGACCAGGTACTTCCAGCCGAGGTCGCGCACGGCTTCGGCGACGCGGACCGGCTCCAGCCAGTCGACCTCACCGCGCGGGTTGCCCGTCTTTACGTTGCAGAACCGGCAGCCGCGGGTGCAGAGGTCGCCTAGAATCATGATCGTTGCGGTCCCGGCGCCCCAGCACTCCGCCATGTTCGGGCAGGCTGCTTCCTTGCAGACCGTATGAAGCGACAGCTCGTTGACCCGCGCCTTCACGCGCTCGTAGTCGGGTCCGCTCGGCAGCGAGACCCGCAGCCACGACGGCTTCCTCACCAAATCGACCTGGATCACGCTACCAGCCGCTCCTCGACGAACGAGACGCCGAACGTATGCGACAACGCTTGGAGCAGCACGGGCTTCGCCTCGTCCACCGTCACCGGGCGTCCCGTCTCCGCGCAGAGCGAGGTGATGCCGCGATCGCTCAACCCGCACGGATTGATCAGACCATCGTAGTCGAGGTCCGTCGCAACGTTGAGCGCGAGCCCGTGCAGCGAAACCATCTTTTGGACCGCGAGGCCAATCGCGCAGATGCTCTTATTCCCTACCCAAACGCCGGCGTGTTCGCTCCAACGAATGCCCGTGACGCCGAACCGCGCGCAGCACTCGATGACCGCGCCTTCCAGAGATCTCACTAACGGCACCACTTCCCGAAACCGTTCGAGCCGCCGAATTGGATACACGACCAGCTGCCCCGGGCCGTGATAGGTGACGTCGCCGCCGCGCTCGATCTCGACGAGATCGACTCCGCGGGCGGCCAGGGCTTCGGGCGAGAGCAACAGATTTTCGCGCTTCGCTTGGCGTCCGAGCGTGACGACCGGCTGATGCTCGACGAGGATCCACGTGTCGGGTTCGCGCCCATCTCGGACGGCCTCGTGCAAGCGCCGCTGCAGCGCCCACACTTCGCGGTAAGGGCGCAGGCCGAGATCGAGCAGCCGCGCGGCGCTCACCTTGCGGCCACCGGTGTCTTCGGCTTGGGATTGACGATGTGAATCGCTTTGCCGTGCGAGGCTTCGGCGGCATCCATGATGCCTTCGGTCAGCGTCGGGTGCGGGTGCACCGAGAGCCCCACGTCTTCGAGCGTCGCGCCCATCTCGAGCGCGATGACGCCTTCGCCGATCAGCGACTCGGCCTGCGGCGCGACGATGTGCATCCCCAAGAGCAGATCGCTCTTCGCGTCGCCGACGAGCTTGAGCAAACCTTCGCTCTCGTTCATCGTCCGCGCGCGGCCGCTCGCCGCGAGCGGGAACTTTCCGATGCGGACCTCGTGGCCGGCGGCTTTCGCCTCTTCTTCGGAGAGGCCGACCGTCGCGACTTCGGGATCGGTGTAGACGCAGTTCGGAACGGCGACCGGATCGAAGGCGGCGGACTTGTCGCCGGAGATCACCTCCGCCGCCACCACGCCCTGTTTCATCGCGCGATGCGCGAGCAGCGGCGCGCCGGTAACGTCGCCGATCGCGAAGACGCTGCGCACCTTCGTTCGCTGCTGCTGATCGGTCGCGAGGAAGCCTTTGTCGTCGGTCGAGAGCCCGGCCGCGGCGAGATTGAGGTTATCGGTAACCGGACGCCTGCCGACGGCTACGAGCGCCATATCGAACTCGCGCGTCTCGTCTTTGCCGTTCGTGCCTTCGCCGTTGAACGTCGCTTTCACCGTATCGCCTTTGCGTTCCAGCGCGATGACCTTCGTGTTCAGCATGATCTCGATGCCCTGCTTTTTGAGGATGCGTCCGAGCGTCTTGCCGATTTCGAGATCGGTGCCGGTGAGAATCTGCGGCATCATTTCGACGACCAGAACCTCCGCGCCCAAGCGGCCGTAGACCGTCGCAAACTCCAGGCCGATCACGCCGCCGCCGATGACGAGCAGCTTCTTGGGGACCCGCTCGAGCTTGACGGCGTCGTCGGAGTTGATCACGACTTTGCCGTCGCGCGGCCACGCCTTCACGTCTACCGGCGCGGAGCCGGTCGCGACGACGACGTATTCGGCTTTTACGCTCTCGCTTTGACCGCCGTCGCGTTTGACGACGATCTCAGTCGGCGACGTAAAGGAAGCCTCACCACGAACGAACTCGACCCCGTTGGCTTTGAAAAGCGTCTTGACGCCGCCGACGTTCGCGGCGACGACCTCGTTTTTGAACTTCGCGACGCCTTGCGGGCTGACTTCGGGCTTCGCGACCGTCAAACCGAGCGCATCGGCGCGTTCGATGTGGCGGATGACTTCGCCGACGTGAAGCAGCGCTTTTGTCGGGATGCATCCCCAGTTCAAACAAACGCCGCCGATCTCGTCGCGGTCGACGCAGAGAACCTTCTTGCCCAGCTGTCCGAGCCGAATCGCAACGTGGTAGCCGCCGGGGCCGGCACCGATGACGACGGCATCAAATTGACGTGGCGTACTCATGACCTATGGCTTCGCCCAAATGGGAGCGTTCCCCACAAAAACGGCGAAGCGCAGGCAACCATGGCGACGACGGCCTCGGCGGCGGGGCTCCGGATGCGACTTTTGCGGTGGTTTGGCGACCACGGCCGCGCGTCGCTGCCCTGGCGAACGGTGCGCAGCCCCTACCGCACGCTCGTGAGCGAGTTCATGCTCGCTCAGACGCAGGTCGACCGCGTCGTGCCGAGGTTCGAAGCCTTCGTCGAACGCTTCCCAGACTTCGCCTCGCTCGCCAACGCGCCGCTGGCCGATGTTTTGCGCGAGTGGAAGGGACTCGGCTACAACTCGCGGGCCGTTCGCTTACACCGCCTTGCACGTGCGGTCGTCGACGACCACGGCGGGGCACTGCCTAGCGGCGCGGCGGCCTTGCGATCTCTGCCGGGCGTGGGACCGTACACGCTCGCAGCGATTCGCACCTTTGCGTTCAACCTCGACGACGCGCCCGTCGATACGAACGTCCGGCGCATCGTCCACCGGCTTTTCTTCGGAATCGAACATCCGCGCGCGGCGGCCGCCGCGCAGCTCGACGAGCGCGCGCGCTCGCTCGTGCCGCGCGATCGCGCCCACGATTGGAACTCGGCGTTGATGGATCTGGGAGCGTTGCTCTGCACGGCACGAGCGCCGAAGTGTCTGCGCTGCCCGCTGCGCGGCGATTGCCGTGCCGCGCCGCTCGACGCAACCGCGCTCGAGCTGGCGCGAGCGGCGAACGCGAGGCGCGCGCCTGCGCAGGAGGCGATTCCCTTCGAACAGAGCCGGCGCTATGCGCGGGGGCGGATCATCGACCAGCTGCGGGCGTTGCCGGCTGGGCAACGCATCTCCCTGCTCGACCTCACGCTCGCAATGCAGTCCCAACTGCCGGGCCGCAGCAGCGCCGAGCTGCGGGAGGTCGTCGCAGCGCTCGAACGCGACGGGCTCATTTCGAGCGACGCGGGCGGCGTCGCGCTGCACGAGTGAGGGGCAATAACCCTAAAAGTCGTCGTCGGGGTCCTGCATCGACTCCGCTTGGCGCAAGAAATACTTGGCCCCCAACGGAGCCGCGATCGCCTTGAATGTTCGCGGGCTTCCGCCGAAGTCGAAACAATCGACGAGGTCGTCGGAACGCAAGTCGGTCGTGTGCAGCGAGGGCAGACCGAAGCTGCGCTCGACGAACTTCAAGATGCTGCCGAACTCGTGCACCCGGTGCGAGATGAACCCTGGGCGCGCATAGGGCGAGATGACGATCAGCGGTACGCGAAAGCCAACCTCGTACGAATCGTAGATCGCATATGGCGCAACGTGATCGTACCAGCCGCCCCAATCGTCCCAGAGGACGAAGATCGCCGTCGACTTCCAGTACGAGGATTTTCCAACGGCGTTGACGACCGAAGAGACCCACGACGGGCCCGAGCCGTCGGTAAAGACCGCGTGATCGGAGGCTGCGGCGCTCGGCGTCACCCACGATACGCTCGCGAGCTGCCGGTTGGCGATATCGTTGAGAATCTGCGCCGACGGCGCGACGACGTTACCGTGGAAGAGCGCCTTGTCGAGCCAGATCGGTTCGATTGCGTCGACCGCCTTCCAGAATCCGGCACCGGTGTGCGCTTCGTAATAGCGCCAGCTGATGCCGGCGTCATCCAGGCTCTCCATCAGGGACTTGCGCTCGAAGCACGGATAGGCCGATTGGTCTTCGTGCCCCGCATCGTCGATCAGCGTTACGAGCGAGCCCGGCGGAGAGTCGCATCCGCCGGTCGATTTACCTTCCAGGGTGTGCGGGTTCTCCGAAGCGCGCAGCGTCGAACGGTCGGCGATCGTCGATGTTCCACTCACGAGATACTGATGTGCGGGAAAACTCGGGCCTTGATTGGTCTCGAAGAGATCGTCGGCGAAGGCGTACGTCTCGGCCATTGTGTAGTAGGGTGCAACTTCCGATTGCGGCACGTATGCATAAGCGGCAACGTTTTTAGGAGGACAGGAGCTGGGGACTTTGCAGGCGACGGCCTCTTGGTCCCAGCCGTTCATGCCTCCCGAATTGTAGTCGGTCAGCCAAGACCTGTGCTTGTGCCCCAAGTCGTAGGGCGCGGTCAGCGGCTCCGGGATCAGAGCGACCTGCTGCCCAAGTGAGTTGTAACCGTAGGATTGGGTGTTGGCGCCCGGCAAAAATGCAAACAGGTTGTCGACCGAGCGATTCTCCTGAATGATGATGACAACGTGCAAGATCTTGCCCAAACCCGGAAAGGCGTCGCGCCGCAGGGCCTCTCCGGCGCGAGCGGCGCGCGGATAGGCCGTTTGTACAACCGGCGAACCGGGCGCGCACCCGGCGACCGCCGCGACTGCGAGTAGCGTGAGTTTGCTCGCGGCGTGCATCGTGCGAGAGGTTCGCAGCGAGTCGCGAACTCCTGCCGCGCATGCTCAAGGGACTTAACGCGAATTTAAAAGAAAGAATGGCGGTGCCGCGCATTCCGTTTCCGGCGAAGAAAGTTACGCGTAAGGTCGCGCTCGAAGAGCTGGCGATTTTGGAGCGGACCTATCCGCAGGCGGTGACCGCGCTCGAATACGGCAGCGATTTCGAGCTGTTGATCGCGGTAATTCTCTCCGCGCAGACGACCGATGTGCGGGTGAACATGACGACCCCGGCGCTCTTTGAGAAGTACCCGACGCCCGAGAAGCTGGCCCGCGCCGATCTCGCCGACGTCGAGCGCATCATCAAGTCGACGGGCTTCTTCCGGATGAAGAGCAAGAACATCGTCGCCTGCGCGCGCGATCTGGTCGAACGTTTCGGCGGCCGCGTGCCGCACGACCGCGAAGCGCTCGAATCCCTGGCGGGGGTCGGGCGCAAGACCGCGAGCGTGGTGATGGCCGCGGCGTTTCACGAAGCGGCGCTGGCCGTCGACACGCACGTCTTTCGCGTCTCGCATCGCCTGGGGCTCACGCTCGGGACGACGCCGCGGCAGGTAGAAGAAGACGTCACGAGCCTGGTCCCTAAGAATAAGTGGGGCGATGCGTCGCACTGGCTGATTCTGCACGGTCGCCAGATCTGCAAGGCACCGACACCGCGCTGCCCTGAGTGTCCGGTCAACACCCTGTGTCCCACGCCGCGGATCATCAAGCGCATCCGCTCGCTGCCGCGCTGAAGATGCTGCCCCCGCCCGCAATCACGATCGATTCGGTCTTTGCGAAGGAGCCGCCGTGGGGGCCGAATGATCGACCGCGTCTCGTGGTCGCCCGACGGCCGGCGCTTCCTCTACGTCGCACGCAGCCAGGATCCAAATGAAAATCTCGCGCTGCTCGTCTACGACGTCGCCGCCGGCACGACGCGCGTTTGGCTGCGCAGTAAAACATTCGCGCGGACGCCCGAGGTGGCCGGCTGGTCGCCCGACGGAAAACGCGTCGCCCTCTTGGCGGCCGGCGATCTCTATGCGGCCGGCGCCGTAAACCCGCGCCCGCGCAAGATCGCGCAGGACGTGGACGAAGCGCAGTGGGCGCCGCACGGGGACGAGCTCGCCTATTCGCACGAGGCCGATCTCTACGTCGCCGCGGTCGGGCGCAGCGTAACGACGCGGCGGCTGACGCGCGGCGGCATACCGGACAAGCTGCTTAACGGCTCGCTCGACTGGGTCTATCCCGAGGAGCTCGGCATCGATCATGGTTTTCGCTGGTCGCCCGACGGCAGCGAGATCGCCTATCTCACGATGGACGAACGGCGCGTCACGAACTTTCCGATCGTCGATTTTCTCACCGTCAACAATCGAGTCGCGCACGAACGCTATCCGCTCGCCGGCGAAGCGAACCCGCGAGTTACGCTGCGCGTCGTTAGTGCCTCAACGGCAACGAGCCGCCTCGTTTACGACGCAGCAGCGCGCGATGAGTATCTGGCCAACTTCGACTGGGTTCCACACCGCGAGCTGCTGGAAGCCGAGCTATTGGACCGCCGGCAACGCGCGATGCGTGTCGAACTGTGGCGCGCAGCCCGCGGTGATCCGACTCAGCTCTACCGCCAAACATCCCCGACGTGGGTCGACGTGCAGCCGCTGCCCTTCTGGATCTCCGCCGGCCGCTCGATCTGGCTGCTCGATCGCCGCCGGGCCGCCGGCGTCTATTTGCGCGGCGCCGACGGATCGTTCCGCAAGCTCAGCGGCGAGTATCGCGTCTCGGAGATCTACGGGGCCGGCAAAGACGGCACGGCCTACGTTGCCGCCGCCTATCCGACTCGCCGCGACCAGTCGCTGCTTGCCATATCCCTTCAAGGTGCCGTTGCGAACCTGACGCCGCAGCGCGGATGGCATCAAACCGTGCCTTCGCCTGCCTTTAATCGGTTCGTCGATCGCTTTAGCGGTCTCAACGATCCGCCGCGGATGGATCTGGGCGAGATCCCGTCGGGCCCGGCGAAGAATCTGGTTGCCGAAAACGCTTCGCTCAAAGCCGCGCTGCTGCCGGCGCGAATGCTGCAGGTGCCCTCGGCGTACGGCCGGCTCGACGCCTTCGAGATCGATCCGCCGGGCTTCGACCCCGCCAAGAAGTGGCCGGTGGTCATGTATGTCTACGGCGGTCCGGATGCGCCCACTACAGCGGACCGTTTCACCGGCCTCTACGATCAGCTTTTGGCGCGCGAAGGGTTCATCGTTTTTTCAATTGATGGGCCCGCGTCGCAGGTCGACAGCGACGACAACGTCCGGCTGCTCTTTCATAATTTCGGGCCGGGCTCGCTGCTCGGTCAGGAGATCGGCGCAAAATATCTCAAGTCGTTGGCCTACGTTGATTCGCGGCGCATCGGCATCTGGGGCTGGAGCTTCGGCGGCTACGAGACCTGCTACGCGTTGACGCATAGCGGGCTCTTTGCGGCCGGCGCTGCCGTCGCGCCGGTGACGGATTGGCACCTCTACGACACGATCTACACCGAACGCTATATGGGGTTGCCGGCGGAAAACCGCGCCGCGTACGAAAAGAGCTCGGTCCTGCCGGCCGCCGGGCACCTTCACGGCCCCCTCCTGATCCAGCACGGCACCTCCGACGACAACGTCCATATGGCTAACACCATGGCCCTCTTGCAGCGCTTCATACTTGCACACGAGACGCGAGTTCAGTTTTATCCGTATCCGCGCAAGACGCACTCGATCGCCGGTCTGCCGCAGCAGCGGTCGGTTTTCACGAGGATGCTCGCCTTCTGGCGAGCGCTCTTTTCCCCGTTCTCCACTTACTCACACAGTTCGTGACACACTGGGTACTGCATGGTTTCAAGCCGTTTGTGGGGTGATAACATCCTCGTGCGTGGTCGTGAGGGGCCCGTCCTAAGAGGGCCCCTCACGTTACTCTACAATCGAGGAGAATAAAAACTTGCTACATACTCGGTCTTACCCCCGGCTGCTGCCGGCCGGCATGATTGCTGCGGTGGCGGCCGCAACGCTCGCCGGTTGCAGCGGATCGCAGGCGGTTAATCCGGCAGCGGCCGTCGGCGGCTCTTCGTCGGTCCATTCGATCGTCAATCCGGACGTCAAGGGACACTGTTCGGCGCACGGCGGCGTGCGCGTGACGCCTTGCAGCGTCGACTTCACAGCGTCGAACTACGCTCCGCAGACCGTCACGGTTCGTAACCCCAAGAGCAAGAAGGGCACGCTCGGCGAGAACGACAACTGCGGCGGCGCTTCGGGCATCGCGACCGTTACCCAAGGTTCGGGCGACGGTTGGAGCGTTATGCCCGGCGCGACGGCCGGTTCATGCACGGCGACCTTCTCTTTCAACAATAAGAAGGGCAAGACCGTCGGCTGGGCCGATCTCGATATCACAAACTCCATCTAGTCGTACGGAGCTTCGCGACGTGCTCGTCTCGCATCGTTCTCGGAGGATGCGAGGCGGGCACGTTTTTTCTGCGGTGGGATATCCCCTCTAGGGACAAAATCGCAGATGTTGGAAAGAGTGGAGACCATGCCTTTTCGTAAAATCGGCCGTTTACAGATTGGCGCGCTCGCATTGGTTGCTCTGCTGGGCGGGTGCAGCAACGGCTTTAGCTCGAGCCTTCCCGCAACGTCGGGCACAATGGCTCGGGCCGAGTTGTCACGCGCGCTCCACAAGAAATCGGGCGGAGGTGTGGTCTACACGACCCAAATGTACGGTGACGACGTCAGCGTTTACCAGCGCCAAGGCCAGAGCGGTCTCAATTTAAACTTCCTCGAGAACGTCCCGGGCCTCTCGGAACCTCAGGGCGCGATGACGACGCAAAACGGCTGGCTCTACGTCGCCAACGAGGGCGGCAGCAACGTACTCGTTTACCAATCCAGGAAGGCGAAGCTCAAGGGCCCCACCTCGTCGCTTACCGATTATAACGAACTTCCGGTCAACGTCGCGCTCGCGCCGGACCGCAACCTCGTGGCCGTATCGAACAAGAGCACGACCAGCGGCGCGACCGGAAGCGTCAGCGTCTACGTGAGCCGCCACGTTACGCCGAACCGCGTTCTCACCTTTGGTGCCGCGAGCGTCGAGGGAATGGGCGTCGCCGTCGACCATCAGGGCAACTGCTACTGGAGTTTCAATGCTGCCTCGGGCGGCTCGATCGTGGAGTTTACCGGCTGCAACGAACCCGGAACGCTGCTCGTGAGCGGGCTGCGGCTGGCGGGCGGCCTGGCGTTCGACCAGTCCGGCAACCTCTACTACATCGATACCGAAGCCAAGACGATCTACCGCTGTCAGAAGACGTCGAAGTGCCGGCAGTACGTCGTCGGCGGTCCGTCCGGTTCGCAGCCCGATATCGAAGAGCCGCTCAACATGAATTTCGATCACCACGGTAAGGACCTGTGGGTAGCGGATCTTGACGGCTACATCTGCGGTATTCCGGTAACCCCCGGCAAGAAACGCGGTCAGAACAAGAAGGGGTCGATCACCTGCACGTTGAGCGTGGGCGGTTCGAGCAGCCCGCCGTTTGGAGTTGCGCCGGAACCGCTGTAGCAAAGACCTGACGCCGAGCGGCACGAAGGCCTTTCTCGGTGGAATCAAAGGCCGCTTCTGACGAAAGGTCGGCTGCACTCGAGCTGGCATCGCTGCTCAAAAACTTTCGGGTGCAGGCCGGCCTTTCGCAGCAGATGCTCGCGGATCGCGCGTTGGTTAGCGTGCAAGCCGTCAGCGCGCTCGAACGCGGCTATCGCAAGGTTCCGTACCCGAAAACGCTCGAGCGCCTCGCCGAGGCGCTGCGGCTGCCGCCCGAAGCGCGTACGGCGCTCGAAGAATCGGCACGGCGCGCGCGCGGGCTGCGCCTGCAAGAACAAGAAATCACTCCCAGCCACAACCTGCCGAGGCAGCTGACCTCGTTCCTGGGGCGCGACGACGTCGTGGCGGAGATACGCCGGCTCGTCATGAGTTCGCCAATCGTCAGCGTCGTCGGAACCGGCGGCGCCGGCAAGACGAGGGTCGCGATTGAAGTTGCGGCCCAGCTCGCCAACGATTTTTCCCACGGTGTTTGGTTCGTCGAGCTCGCACCGCTCAACGATCCCGATCTCGTCGCGCACGCACTGGCTAACGCGCTCGGTATTCAGGAGTCGCCAAAGACGCCGTTGCTGACGACGCTGCTTTCGCACCTTTCGCAGAAGCAGCTCTTGCTCGTCTTGGACAACTGCGAGCACGTCATCGATCAAGCGCGCCGCGTCGCGGGCTCGATCCTGCGGGAGTGCACGAAGGTAACGTTCCTGACGACCAGCCGGGAGGCGCTGAAGATCACGGGCGAGCGCATCTATCGCTTGCCCTCGCTCTCCGTGCCCGAGGAGAAGTTGGTCGCGCCCGGCGAGGCGATGAAGTATGGAGCGATCGCGCTGTTCGTCGACCGCGTTCGCGCGGCGGATGCGCGCTTTATGGTGACCGGCGAGAACGTCGCACCGATCATCGATATCTGCCGGCGGCTGGACGGTCTGCCGCTCGCGATCGAGCTGGCGGCCGCGCGCGCGACCGTTCTTTCCCCCTGGCAGATTTCCGAAAGGCTCGACCGGATCTTCGATCTGCTGACTCCGAGCGATCACGCAGCACTGCCGCGCCATCAAACGATGCGCGCGGTGATCGAGTGGAGTTACGTGCTGCTCTCCTCGCAGGCGCGCTTGCTCTTCGACCGTCTCGCGATATTCGCCAGCAGCTTTAGCTTGGACACGGCGACGACGGTGTGCGCCGACGGAATGCTCGCAGGCGACGACATCCTGGAGCTGCTCTCTGCGCTGATCGCGCAGTCGATGATCATGGTGGATTTCTCGCGGGGCGAAGCGCGCTACCACATGCTGGAGGCCACCCGGCAGTTCGCGCTCGATAAGCTCACCCGGCGCGGCGAACGTGAAGCGATCGCGAAACGCCACGCGCGCAGCTGCCTGCGCGTTGCGCAGCGGCTCGATCGAGACTGGTACGCGGCCGACGAGCGTACGTGGCTGCGCGATGCCAATGCCGAGCTCGACAACTGCCGCGCTGCGCTCGGCTGGGCGCTGGTCGAACAGCAGGACGTGCAGACTGGATGCGAGATTGCCGGTGCGCTCGCGCGCGCTTGGTACTCAATCGCTCCAGTCGAAGGCCGCAACTGGGTTCGGCTGGCGCTCTCTGAGCTTGGCGAGAGCGTCTTGGCGCAGACCTCTGCCCTCCTATACATTGCCGACGCTTCGTTGTGCAGCGCGTTGGGCGAGTACGCGGCCTCCTTCAAAGCCGCGGAACGCGCGCTGACGCTGGGATCTCTCGACGAGTTGCACATGGCGCGCGCGCGACAGGCAGCGGGCGTCGCCGCGGGAGCGCTGGGGCGCACCTCCGAGGCAGAGGCGTTCTTACAGGCGGCCCTGGAGGATTCGCAGCGTCTCGACGTCCGGCGCCTGCAGGCCGTCGTGCTCGGCGATCTCGGCACGCTGCGCTCGCGCTGCGGCGACGTCGAAGGCGCACGCTTAAGCTACGCGGAGGCGCTGACGTATTACGTCGCCCTCAATCTCGAGCGCCCGGCGGCCTCGATCGCCGGAAATCTCGCCGAGATCGAGTTTGCTGCCGGCGATACGGCGGCGGCGCTGCAGCGGGCCGAAGAAGCAAGGGCGGGCCACGAAGCGTGGCACAATCGCCGCTCCGTCGCGATCGACCTCTGCAACATGGCGGCATATCTCGTCGTGATGGATTGCTTTGACGACGCTCGCGCTCACGCGGCGGAGGCGCTCGTTATTGCCAGGGAGTTCAAGCTGACCGTGCTGACGGTCTACATTCTGCAGCACATCGCCGCAATCGGCGCACTGCAGCCCGAGCACGGACGGCGCGAGAGGGTCAGCTGCGAGCGCGCGGCGATGCTGCTCGGTTATGTCGATAGCCGGCTCATCGCGCTCGAGGCCGGCCGCGAGCACACCGAGCAGCAAGAGTACGAGCGAATGGTCGATGCGCTGCGCGCGCAGCTCGGCGATAAATACGAAGCGGTCACCGCGCTGGGCGCGGAATGGACCGAAGACGGAGCGGTCGCCGTCGCTTTAGAGCTCTAGTCGTCGTCGGGAGGCTCGTTACCCACCGGTTCGTGCAAGAAATAGGCGGCTCCAAGCGGTGCGGGAATCTTCTTGAACGCGCGCGGTTTGTGCGCGAACTGGAAGCAATCGGCGAAATCGTCCGAGCGCACGTCGGTCGACCCGAGCGATCCCAGATCGAAGGCCTCTTCGGTGAACTTCAGGATGCTGCCGAACTCATGCTGAACGCGCGAAATGTAGCCTTTTTTACTGTAAGGCGAGATGACGATCACCGGCACGCGAAAGCCGAGCTCGTATGAGTTGTAGACCGGCGGCGAAACGTGATCGGTCCAGCCGCCCCAATCGTCCCAGACGACGAAGATGACCGTGTTGTCCCAGTAACGGCTTTCGCCGACCGCATTGACGACCGAGGCGACCCATGAGGGTCCAGTCCCATTGGTGATGTTCGCGTGATCGGAGGCTCTGGCCGTCGGCGTCACCCACACGACCGAAGCGAGCTGCCCATTGGAAATATCCGTAATCACCTGCGACGGCGGCGCTACGACTTCCGATTTAAACTGCGAGCTCTGCTGCAGATGGCGGATCGCGTCGGGTGCGTTCCAGAGCCCGGGGCCGGTCTTCCACTCGTAGTAACGCCACGTCAGACCCTTGCCGGCGATCAGGTCCATCAGCGTCGTACGGTCGTAGCACGGATAGGTCTCCTGCAGCTCCTCGCCATTGGCGTCGATCAGCAGTGCGAGCGATCCAGCGGGCGAATCGCACCCGCCCGTGTACTTCTGCTGCGGCGTAAACGGATTCTCGGCGGCGCGCAGCGTGGAGCTCTGCGTGACCGTCGACGTTCCGCTGATCAGATACTGGTGCGCGGGAAAGCTCGGCCCTTCATTGGTCTGGAACATATGGTCGCCGAACGCATACTGGCGTGCCATCGCGAAGTACGGCCCAGTCTCCTTACTCGGCACGTAGCCATACGCCGCCACGTCGATTTTCGGGCAGCCCGTGGGCCTCTTGCACGTCGACGAGTGTTCGAGGTTAAAGCCGTTCATCGCGCCGCTGTCGCTTTCGATCGCGTAGGCGCGGTGCTCGTGGTCGACGTCGTAGGGAGCCTTGAGCGAGACGGGCTGTAAGGCAACCTTCTGTCCCGCCGAGTTGAGTGCGTAGGACTGAATGTCGGCGCCTTTGAGGCCTTGGAACAGATTATCGGGCGTGCGATTCTCTTGCACGATGATCACGACGTGCGAGACCTTCCCTTTCGTGAGGCCGTTCGGTTTGACGGCGGCCTGTGTCGCGGGCGGTATATCGTAACTATGCGCGCCCGTCGATAAAGGCGAAGTATAGTTGCATCCCCCGGCGAGCACGAGCGCGAAAAGGAGCGCGCGCCGCAAGACGCTATGCCCTCCCGACGAGGTTACGCGCGATTACCAGGCGCTGGATCTGCTGAGTCCCTTCGTAGATCTGGGTGATCTTCGCGTCGCGCATCATCCGCTCCACCGGGTAGTCGACGGAGTAGCCGAAACCGCCGAGCACCTGCACGGCATCGGTTGAGACCGACATCGCGACGTCACCGCACTTGAGCTTCGCCATCGCCGCCCAGAGCGTCACGTCCGGTCCACCCGCGTCGCACCGCCGCGCGGCCTCGTAGAGCGTTAGCCGTGCCGCTTCGACCTCGGTCTTCATGTCGGCGAGCATGAAACCGACGCCTTGATGCTGGCCGATCGGCTTGCCGAATGCGATGCGTTCCTTTGCGTAGTTGGTTGCGTAGTCGAGCGCGCCGGCAGCGATGCCGAGCGCCTGTGCCGCGATGCCAGGACGCGACTTGTCGAGCACCTTCATCGCGATCTTGAATCCCTCGCCTTCTTCGCCGAGACGGTTGGCTGCGGGCACTTCGCAATCGGAGAAGATCAGCTCGACGGTCGGTGAGCCACGGATCCCCATCTTTTTCTCCAGCTTCCCTACGGTAAAGCCGGGCGCCCCTTTCTCGACGACGAACGCGGTGACGCCGCGCGAACCCGCCGCCGGGTCGGTAACGGCAAAGACGCAAACGACGTCGGCCACGCTGCCGTTGGTTATCCAAATCTTCTGGCCGTTGAGCACGTAGTTATCGCCCCGCTTCTCCGCGCGCGTGCGCATCGAGCCTAGCGCGTCGGAGCCGCTCGAGACTTCGGTGAGCGCGTAGCAGACGAGGTGTTCGCCCGACGCGATCTTCGGGAGGAAACGGCGCTTTTGTTCTTCGCTGCCGCCGATCATGATCGGCAGCATGCCGAGCTCCTGCACCGCGACGATCAGCGCGCTCGACGCGCACGCCTTGGCGATCTCTTCGACGACCTTAACGTAGGTGACGAACGTGCCTCCGAGGCCTCCGTACTCCGCTGGAATCGGAATCCCCAAAAGATCGTTTTGCGCGAAGAGCGCTTTTACGTCCCACGGAAACTCGCCGGTTGCGTCGATCTCGGCGGCGCGCGGGGCCACCTTCTCGGCGACCAGCTCGCGCACCATGGCGAGGATCATCGCCTCTTCTTCGTTTGCTGCAATATCGATCGGTGCTGTAGCCATAAGGCTCACTAGGTTCCACGAAGGCGGCGCCCGTTCCGTCGGCGCATTAGGGCGGAATGGAGAAGGTCTACACCTCCTGCGCCGAGGCGGTCGCCGACATTCCCAGCGGCGCTTCGATCGCGGTCGGCGGCTTCGGGCTTAACGGCATCCCGCACAACCTGATCGAGGCATTGCTCGAGCAGGGCGCCGCCGATTTAATCACCGTCTCGAATAACTGCGGCGTGGACGGCTGGGGCCTCGGCGTGTTGCTCGATAACCGGCGAATTCGGCGGACGACCGGCTCGTATGTCGGAGAGAACCGCGAGTTCGAGCGGCAGTATCTCAGCGGCGAGCTCGAGGTCGAGCTGGTGCCGCAGGGAACGCTCGCGGAACGCTTGCGGGCCGGCGGATGCGGCATTCCGGCCTTCTTCACCCCGGCCGGAGACGGCACGCTGATCGCCGACGGAGGGTTACCCTGGCGGTACAACGCCGATGGCAGCACGGCGGTCGCTTCGCCGAAAAAGGAGACGCGCGTCTTCAATGGCCGCGAGTACGTGCTCGAAGCCGGAATCGTCTGCGACTACGCACTGGTGCGTGCCTCGATCGCCGATCGTGCCGGCAACTTGATCTTCCACAAGTCGACGCGCAATTTCAATCCGCTCTGCGCGATGGCCGGCAAAACTACGATTGCGGAAGTCGAGGAGCTGGTCGAGCCCGGTGCGCTCGACCCGGAGAGCGTCCACCTGCCGGGCGTCTTCGTGCAGCGCATCGTGCACGTCGGGGCGCAAGGCAAGCGCATCGAACGCGTGACCACCCGTCCTTCGACAGCCCTTCGACAGGCTCAGGGTGACACGGGGTAGTTCGGCATGGCATTAACGAGGACGCAGCTTGCTGCGCGCGTGGCGCAAGAACTGCGCGACGGGCAATATGTGAACCTCGGCATCGGCCTGCCGACGCTCGTTCCAAACTACGTGCCGTCGGACGTAACGGTGACGCTGCAGAGTGAGAACGGTATCCTCGGCATGGGCCCCTATCCGTACGAAGGGCAGGAGGACGCCGATTTGATCAACGCCGGCAAGGAGACGGTGACCGTTCTGCCGGGCGCGTCGTTTTTCGATTCGTCGCTCTCCTTCGGAATGATTCGCGGCGGACACATCGATCTCGCGGTGCTCGGCGCGATGCAGGTCTCGGAGCGCGGCGATCTCGCGAACTGGATGATCCCGGGCAAGATGGTCAAGGGAATGGGCGGGGCGATGGACTTGGTTCATGGCGCAAAGCGCGTCATCGTGATGATGGAGCACGTTGCGAAGGGCAACGCGCACAAGATCGTGCGCGAGTGCTCGCTCCCCCTGACCGGGCGGCGCGTCGTCAACCGCATCATCACCGACCTCGGCACGATCGACGTCGGCGCGGAAGGCTTGATCCTGCGCGAGCTGGCGCCGGGAGTCAGCGTCGAAGAGATCCAGGCGGCAACCGAGCCGGCGCTGCACGTTCCTGTCGAGCCGATGATCATGGATTTGCCAGGCTTGCGGCCGCCCGCCTAGAAATCCGCAGCAACCACCCTTTCCTACTAAAGGAGCACTATGCGCACATTCGGATTTCTTGCGGCATTGTTATTCTCGGCGGCGATAGCCCCGGCCGCCGCTTCCACCCACAACAATACGGGCTTGGTCGTTGCCCAGGCGAGCCAGCCAAACTCGCAGCAGGTCCAGACGGCTGTAAAAAACGCGATTCAGGCGGCCGGCCTTTCGCCGCGGCAGAAGCTGAAGATCAAGCCGATGATCGAGCAGTATCAGCAGCAGACGGCCAACGCCGACGCAGCGACAAAGAAATCGGCTAAGGAGCAGCTGCTCAAGGGCATCTACGGCGTGATGACGCCCGATCAGCAAGCAAAGTTCAAAGCCTCGCTCAAGTCTTCAATGGGAAGCGCCCCGTAGCAATGACGCTTTCAAAAACGAGATTCGCGGCGCTCTTCCTGCTCTGTGCGATCTTCTTCGGCGTCATCGGCGCCGGGACGGCCCTCGCGGTCCAGACCCACATGGTCAACGCGAAGCATGATCTGGAAACCGCGCTCAACGAGCTCAATTCCGCTCAGGCGAATAAGAGCGGGCATCGCGTAAACGCGATCAACCTCGTTAAACAAGCCATCAACGAAGTCAACCTCGGAATCCAAGCCGCCGAATAGATTTCGGCGGCCGGTTACGCCGATATACCGGCGAACTGCGTTCGATAGAGGCGAGCATAGAGGCCGCCGCGCGCCAGCAACGTCGCGTGGCGGCCTTGTTCTACGATGCGCCCGTTATCGACGACGAAGATGATGTCGGCGGCCAGCACCGTCGACAGACGGTGCGCGATTACCAAGCTCGTGCGCCCGCGCATCGCGACCTCCAACGCCTTCTGAATCGCGGCTTCGTTCTCGTAATCGAGCGAGCTCGTCGCTTCGTCGAGAATCAGAATCCTCGGATCCTTCAACAGTACGCGGGCGATGGCGAGGCGCTGGCGCTCGCCGCCGGAGAGTTTATGTCCGCGCTCCCCGACGATCGTTTCGTACCGCAGCGGCAGGGCCGCGATGAAGTCGGCGATGTTCGCCGCGCGTGCCGCGGCCTCGAGCTCGGCGTCGGTCGCGTCGGGTTTGCCGTAGCGAAGATTGGCGGCGACGGTGTCGTGGAAGAGATAGGTCTCCTGCGTGACGATGCCGATATTGCCGCGCAGCGATTCGAGCGTGACGCCGCGCAGATCGTGTCCGTCGACGAGGATCCGGCCGCTCTGCGGATCGTAAAAGCGCGGCACGAGCGCGGTGATCGTCGTTTTTCCGGCGCCTGACGGGCCCACGAACGCAGCGACCTCCCCCGGCCGCACGTGGAACGAGACGCCGTCGAGCACGTTGCGCGTTCCGTCGTACGAAAAGGTGACCTCCTCGAATTGGATCTCTCCCGCGACCTCCGGCAGTGCGATTGCCCCCGGCGGGTCGTACTCTTCGGGCGTCATGTCGAGGTACTCGAAGATGCGCTCGAATACTGCGAGCGCGCTGACGATCTGCACCTGAATTCCGGCGAGCGTTGCCGCGGGCCCGTACAGACGGCCTTGTATGAAGGAGACGAACGCGACGATCACGCCAACCTGCAGGCTGCCCAGAATCGCCAGCCACCCGCCGCCGAACCAGACCAGCGCCGGGCCGACGACGATCATCGCGGTGACCGAGGCGAGAAACCAGCGCCCGACCATCGCGAGGTCGATCTCGAGCTGCATCAAGCGCGTACCGGCTTGATAGAAGCGCGCGCGCTCCAGCGCCTCGCGCGCAAACGACTTGACGAGCGTGATGCCGGAGATCGAAAGCGTCTCCTGAGTAATTGACTCGATCTCGTCGCGGCTCTCGCGCGTCTTCTTGCGAATCAGATACATCCGCCGCCCGACGGGTCCGAGCGGAAGCACCATCAGCGGCACGATCGCGACCGAGATCAGCGCTAGGCGCCAGTTCCAGACGAACATCGCGACCAGCGTCGTGCCGATGATGACGACGCTGGTGACGATCGAGGTCAGCGTTCCGGTGACGACGTTGTCGACGTTGTCGACGTCGTTGCTCACTCGGTTCATGATCTCGCCCGTCTTTGTTCCGCTGAAGAACTGCAGCGGCATGCGGTGCAAGTGCCCGACCAGCGTCGTGCGAAGGTCGCGCATGATCCCTTCGCCGACGAGCGAGTTGAGGTAGCCCTGCAAGACGCCGATGCCGGCGGCGACCAGCGCCGAAATTAGGATCGCGCCGACGTCGATCGCGAGATCGCCGAGATTGCGGCGCGGAATCGTCACGTCGATGATGTGCGCGATAACGAAGCCGGGGACGAGCCCGAGCGCCGAAGCGGCCACGATGCAGGCGAGCACCGTGGCCTGTTGGCGCCAGTACGGCGCAAAGAGCGCGCCAAGCCGTTTCCAGTTGACGCGCCGCTTTACGGTTGGTTTTTCGGGCTGATAGATGTTCGACCACATCAGCCCGTGGCCGGCCATCACGAGTTAGTGCGGTACCGTTACCTGATGGAACGAGACCTTGTTCCCGTCGCGGTCGGCGAAAGACGTAATCTTGCAGACGGGCGTCTCGTAGGCATCCTCGACCTCGATGCCCTTGCCTCGCAAATCGGCGATGCTCTTATCGATATCGTCGACCTCGAAGACGATTCCCGAGGCGCTTCCCGGATCGCGCTCGGCCCAATCGGTCGTCATCACGCTGAACGTGCCGGCGCCGATGGTCGCTTCGTTGTACTTTTCGACGCCTTCCTCTTCGTACGGGCCCGTGAACTTCAGGCCAAGCGTATCCTCGTACCATTTTCGCAGGCCTGCGACGTCTTTCGCTGGATATACGGTAAAGGCGATGTCTTTGATCATCTGTCCCCCCATTTTCATGTAGTGGATCTGGTGCCCACTTTAGACCGCGTCCCCCCGCCGGAGGTTGCCAAAGTGAAGGCTTCGGTCCGGGCAGTTCTGCTCGCCTGCGCGTTCGCCGCATCTAGTTGTCACAGCGCGTCGCCGGGCAAGACGTCGCAGGCACCGGCAGCGGTAACGACGGCGTCTGCCTTAGTCAGGACGCCCACCCCCGAGGCCACGACTGCGATCTATGCTGCGCTCGACTACGGCAAGCCGGGACAGCCTCGATTGGGTGCACTCGCGGCCCGGCAGATTCGCGGTGTTTTGCGCGAGGTTAAGCCTTGCCAGCGAAGGCTCCTACGGTACATCGTTGACGAAGCGAACGGACAGGGGGTAGACCTTTTCTTCGCCGTGCAGTCGAAGGGGAGTTGGTTTTCCGGCCCGCACATTTTCGGCAGCCATAATGAAGTCTACTATCAAAACGAAGGGCAGGTCATCGCGACGATGCAAACCGTAACCGACCGGCAAGCAATCGAAGATCGGGCGTGCAGTAGTTAGCGCTTACGCTTTTCCGTTGCGCATCGCCGCGAGCTCGGCGAAAAGCTTCTTTTCCGCGTCGGAAAGATTCTGCGGGAGTTGGCCGATGAGCCGGACATATTGATCGCCGCTGCTTCTTCCCTTGACTTGCGGAAGGCCGCGTCCGGCGAGGCGAAGCAAACGGTTGTTCTGCGTTCCGGCGGGGATCGTCATTGCAACCTGCCCGCTCAGCGTGGGAACGTTCACGTCGCCGCCCAGCAATAGGTCGTAAATGCTTACCGGCAAATCGACGTACAGGTCGTCGCCTTTGCGTTTGTAGGTCGGGTCGTCTTGCAAATGCACGATGAGGTACAGGTCGCCGTTGGGGCCGCCGTTGATTCCCGCGCCGCCCTGCCCGGCGAGACGAATGCGCTGCCCCTCGCTGATCCCGCGCGGAATCGTGACTTCGAACTTCTTGTTGAGGATCACGTGACCGGTGCCGTGGCATTGCGGGCAGAGGTGTCCGCCTTCGGTGCCCGTTCCGTGGCAGCGGGGACAGATATCTTCGATCTGCAGCGAGACGGCTTTCTTGCCGCCGTCGAAGATGTCGCGAAGGTTGAGTTCGATGGTCGTCTCGAGATCTTGGCCGCGCATCTGGCGCGCGCGGCCCGGGTTCGGCCGCGTCGTTTGACGGCGGCCGACGCCCGAGAAGAAGATGTCGAAGAAGTCGGAAAAGCCGCTCGGGCTCTCACCCGGGCCGCCAAGATCGAACTCGAACTCTTGACCGTTGACGGTCGTGCGATAGCGGCGCTGCTGCTCGGCCTGTTGCGCTGCTTGCTGCCAGTTCGGCCCGAGAACGTCGTATTTTTGGCGCTTCTCTGGGTCGCCCAGCACTTCGTAGGCCTCGGAGATCTCTTTGAACTTCTCCTCGGCCTCTTTGGGATTATTCAGATTCGCGTCGGGGTGCCACTTGCGCGCGAGCTTGCGATACGCGGACTTGATGTCTTTCTCAGCGGCGTTCTTCGGAACGCCCAAGACGGCATAGTAGTCCTTAAAGTTCATTTGTCATCCCGAGCGGCGTCGAAGGGTCATTCGACTGCGGTTTTGGCGACGATGACTTTCGCGGGCCGCAACACCTCTTCGCCGAGCGTGTACCCTTTTTCGGCGACCTCGACCACCGTATCTTCGGCGGCGCCGTTGGTTGCCGACGTGCCGATCGCTTCCGCGAGCCGCGGATCGAACGGCTTGCCTTTGATCTCGATCGTTTTCACGCCCTCGCCGGCGAGCAAGGCTTCGAAGCCGCGCAGCGTCTGTTCGAGTCCGCCGCGCAGCGTGTCGCCTTCGGCCTTCGACTCCAAGGCGCGCTGAAGATTGTCGAGCACTGGCAGGAAGCGTTCGAGCAGCATTCGCCGCCGTGTGGCGACGAGCGAGTCGAAGTCGCGCTGCGTGCGTTTCTTGTAGTTATCGAAGTCGGCAACGGCCAACAAGAACTTGCCGTAGTTTTCGTCGGCACGAGCATTGGCCGCAGCAAGTTGCTCCTCGAGGGAGTCTTGCTGCGGCGCCTGCTCTTCGATGATGGCCTCTCCGGCTTCTGTTTTGAGAACCGATTGATCGTCAAACATCGTTCAGCTCAGCACGTAGACGTCTACTGCGCTTCCTTGAACTCGGCGTCAATGACGTCTTCTGAGGCAGCGGCTCCGCTGCTCGCGCCATTGCCGCTCGCCCCTCCGTCGCCGGCTCCGGCTTCGGAAGACTCGCCCTGCGGCGCGGCCGCTTTATAGAGCAGCTCGGCCATCTTGTAGCTCGCCTGCTGCAGCGCTTCGATCGCGGGCTTGATCTCGGCGACCGTCCCGTTCTCGCTGACGCGCTTGAGCTCGGAGAGTTTGCTCTCGACGTCGGCGCGCGCGCCGGCATCGAGCTTGTCGCCGACTTCCTTGAGCGATTTCTCGGTTGAGTAGATCAGGCTCGACCCGTTGTTGCGCACTTCGGCTTCTTCGCGCTTGGCGGTATCTTCCGCCGATTGCGCTTCTGCCTCACGCACCATCCGGTCGACCTCATCCTTATTAAGGTTGGTCGAAGCGGTGATCGTGATCGCCTGCTCCTTACCGGTGCCCAGATCCTTGGCGCTGACGTTCACGATGCCGTTGGCATCGATGTTGAACGCTACCTCGATCTGCGGCACGCCGCGCGGCGCGGGCGGGATCCCTTCTAAGCGAAAACGTCCGAGCGTCTTGTTATCCTGTGCCATCGGGCGTTCGCCTTGCAGCACGTGGATGTCGACCGACGTTTGGCCGTCTTCGGCGGTCGTGAAGATCTGCGATTTCTTCGTCGGAATCGTCGTGTTGCGATCGATCAGCTTGGTCATGACGCCGCCGAGCGTCTCCAGACCGAGCGAGAGCGGCGTAACGTCGAGCAATACGACGTCGCGGACTTCACCAGAGAGAACGCCGGCCTGAATCGCGGCGCCGATCGCGACGACTTCGTCGGGATTGACCGTCAGGTTCGGTTCCTTACCGGTGAGCTTGCGCACGAGCTCTTGGATGACCGGCATGCGCGTCGCGCCGCCGACCATGATCACTTCGTCGATCTTCGAGACGTCGAGCTTGGCATCGGCGATCGCGCTGTGGAACGGACCCACGCAACGATCGGTGAGATCGCCCGTCAGCTCCTCGAACTTCGCACGGGTCAGCGTGTAGTCGAGGTGCTTGGGGCCTTCCTGATCGGCCGTGATGAACGGCAGATTGATGCCGGTCTGAACGACCGACGAGAGCTCGATCTTCGCTTTTTCGGCGGCTTCGGTGAGCCGCTGCATCGCCTGCTTATCCTTGGCGAGGTCGATGCCTTGATCGCGGCGGAACTGATCGACGAGCCAGTCGACGATGCGCTGGTCGTAATCGTCGCCGCCGAGGTGCGTGTCGCCATTGGTCGCCTTCACTTCGAAGACGCCGTCGCCGACTTCAAGGATCGAGACGTCGAACGTGCCGCCGCCGAGATCCCAGACGAGAATCGTCTCGTTGCCTTTCTTTTCGAGCCCGTAGGCGAGCGCCGCCGCCGTCGGCTCGTTGATGATGCGCAGCACGTCCAGCCCGGCGATCTTGCCGGCGTCTTTGGTAGCCTGCCGCTGCGAATCGTTGAAGTAGGCGGGCACGGTGATCACCGCTTTGGTCACGCGTTCGCCGAGATAGTTGCTGGCGTCGTTGACCAGCTTCTGAAGAATCATCGCCGAGATCTCTTGCGGCGTGTAATCTTTGCCGTCGATCTTGACGTGATAATCGGCCTCACCCATGTGCCGCTTGATCGAGCTGATCGTGCGCTCGGGATTGGTGATCGCCTGACGCTTTGCGAGTTGGCCGACGAGACGCTCGCCGGTCTTTGTGAATGCGACGACCGAAGGCGTCGTACGCGACCCTTCGGCGTTGGGGATAACGGCGGGCGAAGTGCCCTCCATTACGGCGACGACGGAATTCGTCGTGCCGAGGTCGATGCCGACCGTCTTAGCCATGAACGTTCTTACCTCGTTTTTTAAATTTCTTGGCCGCTCCGGACCAGCTAAGCCGGGGTCGCGATTGGGCCGAGGTTATGAGCCTAATGCGAGGCCGGCGGCGCCTTGCCGCTTACAAACGAACCAAGATTGGGAGTACCGCACCATGATACACGATGCGGTAGCAAAGTTGTTTCGAATTGCTCAAAACACGGCTGAGGGCCCGCTGGTTGCAGGCCCCCCCTTTTCGGAGCCCTCTAGGGCTGCTGCTCCTCGGGCTGCTGGCCCTGCGGCTGCTGCCCCTGCTGCTGTTGCTGTTGCTGCTGCTGCACGAGCGCTTGCGGCTGCGCCGCCGGCGTCTCGCCGAGCTTGATGGCGACGAACTTCTTCATGCCTTGCGACCAGACGTTGAGCCGAATTGTGTCGCCGGGCTTCTTGGAGGCGATATAGTCGTGGAGATCCTTGACGTTATTGAACGTCTTGCCGTCGGCTTGAAGGATCACGTCGCCCGGCTGGATGCCGGCCGAATCGGCGGGCGATCCGGAGAAGACCTGCTGCACGGCGATACCGCCGCTGCCGTTGTAGCCGATTTGATTCTTGATGCCGGCCGTCAGGTCGGCCATGTAGATGCCGAGGAAGCCCGTCGACGTGCCCTGGTGGGCGCCGGGGTTCTTCTGGAGCGAGGCGACGACGCTCCGAATCGTGTTCGAGGGTATCGCAAAGCCGATGCCTTGGGCGTAGGCCGACTTGACGGTCGACTGGTTCATCCCGATCACCTGGCCGTTGATGTCGATCAACGGGCCGCCCGAGTTACCCGGATTGATCGGGGCGCTGGTCTGCAGCAGGCCCTTGAAATCGATCTCGGATCCGTTCTCCGTCGGAATCGGTTCCGAACGGTTGAAGCCCGAGACGACGCCGACCGTAACCGTCTGCTGGAGCTGCAGCGGTTCGCCGATGGCGATCGCCCACTGCCCTTGTTCGAGCCTGGTCGAATCGGCCAGCTCGAGCGGCGGCGGGAGCTTGTGGTAGTTATCGACGCGCAGAATGCCGACGTCGGCGGCAATATTGTAGGCGAGTACGTGCGCGGGGACGCGATCGCCGTTGGCAAAGACGACCGTTAACTTCGTCACCTTACCTCCCTGCGGGGGCTGCAGGACGTGCGCGTTCGTGACGATATCGCCGCGCGAATCGATGACAAAGCCCGAGCCGGATGCCTCGCCGCGATAGGGCTGGACGATGCCCGGCCCCTGTCCGCCGAAGAACTGCTGAAAGAACGGGTCGGCGGGGATCACTTCCTGGCCGTTAACCTCTTCGGTAATGGCGACGACCGACGATTTCGTGCGCTTGACCGCGCTGACGATTCGATCCTGATCGCTGACGCCGCTCAACGGAACGGCTGCCATCGCGGACGGCGTGCCGGCCGGGCCGGTCGCCCCGCCGAAGTGACCGCTCGCATAGAGCATCATAAGAAAGCTGCCGATAACGGCCCCAACCAGCCCGACGATGAGAGTGGGCAAAACGCGATTTGTCATACGCAGCCATCCTACCAGGCTGCCGGGGAAAAGTTACCAAGAAGGCGGCCGCGGCTTTAGAACTTGCGCATTCCCTCACACTCTTCGACACCGGCTCGTGCGTCGGCGGCGCCGCGCGACGCGCTAGGGACTTCCTGCCAAAGCGCGCCGGGCAGCCGGCGCTCGAGTACGGCCCGGATGCATTCAAGCCGTTCGTCGCGCAGCTGCATCACGCGCATTTGGATAAGCAGGCGTGCCCGGCGCAGCGCCCGGCGCGAGAACAGGGCGTCGGCCGAGAGCGGTTCGGGCGAGGCGTGCGCCGGCGGGCGGCCGGCGCCGCCCGACGCCGGCGACGCCAAGCCAACCAAGACCGAGAGCGCAACGAGATGCATTATCAGTCCCTCCTGGGCGTAATTCACGCGATTGCGCGGGGGAGCAAGGGCGGGCGGCAAAAGCAAGGCCCGTGAGCTCCGACACATTGACGCTGCCCGCGCCGCCCGACGTACCCTACCTTCGTATCGCCCCGCTGGGCGGCTGCGGCGAGATCGGCCGGAACATGACCGTGATCGAGACCAATGAGGATCTCGTGGTCGTCGACTGCGGCCTCATGTTCCCCGACGACGAGATGTACGGCGTCGATATCGTCATCAACGACTTCACGTACGTTCGCGAGCGGGCCGGCAAGCTGCGCGCGCTGTTGGTCACGCACGGGCACGAAGACCACATCGGCGGGATCCCCTACTTCGCGCGCGAGTTCAAGGGCGTGCCGATCGTCGGCACGGCACTAACGATCGCGCTGATCAAGGCGAAGTCGCGCGAGCAGCGGGTCGGAGACGCGGAATTTACGCAGGTTAAACCGGGGAGCCGCGTTCGCTACGGCTCGATCGAGGCGGAGTTCGTCCACGTCAATCACTCGGTGGCGGGTGCTTGCGCGCTGGCGCTGCGGACGCCCGTCGGCACCGTCTTCCACACCGGCGACTTCAAATTCGACCAGACGCCGATCGACGGCGAGCCTGCCGATTTCGCGCGCATCGCACGCATCGGCGACGAGGGCGTGCTCTGTATGCTCTCGGACTCGACCAATGCCGAGCGGCCCGGCCACACGCGCTCGGAGCGAATGGTGGGCGAAGCCTTTACCTCGATATTCTCGCACGCGAAGGGGCGGATCGTGGTCGCGTCGTTCGCCTCCAACGTTCCGCGCATCCAACAGACCGTCGATCACGCCGTGCGTTTCGGCCGCAAAGTTGCGTTCTTAGGGCGCTCGATGCGCAACGTCGTCCACTTCGCCAGCGAGCTGGGTCACCTGCGTGTACCCGCGGCCTCCGTGCTGCGCATCGAAGAGATCGATGCGTATCCGCCCGAACGCGTCGTCGTAATGACGACCGGTTCGCAGGGCGAGCCGATGAGCGGGCTGGCGCGGATGTCGGTGCGCGACCACAAGCAGTTCAAAATCGTTCCCGGCGATACGGTCGTCATCAGCGCGACGCCAATTCCCGGCAACGAAAAGAGCGTACACAAAACGATCAACAATCTTTGTAAGCTCGGGGCGACGGTCATTCATGGGACCGACGGGCGTTCGCACGTTTCAGGGCATGCCTCGCAAGAGGAGCTGCTGCTGATGCTCAATCTGGTGCGCCCCGAGTTCTTCGTCCCGGTGCATGGGGAGTACCGGATGCTGGCCGCACACGGAAAGCTCGCCGTCGAAACCGGGGTCGAGCCCGGGAACGTGTTCATCGTCGAGAACGGCGACGTGCTCGAGTTCACCAACGAGTACGGCGACAAGGTCGGGCGGACGTACGGCGGCCACGTTTTCGTCGACGGCTCCGGTATCGGCGACGTCGGCGAAGCGGTATTGCGCGATCGCAAGGCGCTTTCGAACGACGGCATCATGATGGTAGTCGTGGCGATCGACGGCGAAGAGGCGCGCGTCATCGCGGGGCCGGATCTCATCTCGAAGGGCGTATTCTACCTTCCCGAAGCCGGCGGCGTGCTCGACGAGCTGCGCGCCGAACTCGCTTCAGCGATCGAGGGCATCTCCGTCGACGCGATGCGCGACGCCGATTCGGTGAAAGAACACATTCGCAGCGCGTTGGCGAAGGCGGTCTACGAGCGCACCAAACGCCGGCCGGTCGTCATTCCCGTCGTGATGGAGATTTGATTCTCGCAATTACCGCGTCGGTAAACTCGCTGGTCGTCGCGTGGCCGCCGAGATCTGCGGTGGCGATTCCCTCTCCCACCGCCCCGACTGCCGCCTCGTAAATTGCGCGCGACGCCTTTTTAGCGCGTTCTTCCTCGACATAGGAGAGCACGGCTGCCGCCGCGAGAATCATCGCGAGCGGGTTGGCGACGTTCTTCCCTTCGAGCCGCGGCGCCGTGCCGTGCGGCGCTTCCGCCATGACCGCCGACGGCCGCAGCGATTCGTCGAAGGCGAGCAGCACGGATTCGGCGCCCGCGATCGAGCCGAAGAGCTGCATCACCAGATCGGAGAGGCAGTCGCCGTCACGATTGAGTGACGGGATGACCAGCGGCTTGTCGCCCGGTGCCGAAAGCAGCAGCGCGTAGGTCGCATCGATGAGCTGGGGATCGTAGTCAACCTCGGGATGGCGGGCGGCCGCGGCATCCATCTCTTCCTTGAGCATGCCCTCGTAAACGGGGCTGACGGTGAACTTCGGCCCACCGAAGACGACCGCTGCGGTTTTTTGCGCGTGCTGGAATGCGTATTCGGCAACGTAGCGGCAGATGCGCCTAGAAATCTTCTCGGTGCGCAGCGCCACCTCGTCGAGGCCTTCGCCTTCGCGCCACTCCTTGGCACCGTACGCATCGCCGACGGCCATGCGCACGACCGAGATCGGCGCGTGAATTCCGCCGACCGGCCGCACGCGGGGCAGCTTGCGCCCCGTGCGCACGATGACGCTGCCGCCGATCGCTTCGCGCAGGAGGCGATTCGGAGAGCCGACGTCGCCCTTGCCTTCGGGCGTGATCGTTGCGGCCTTTAGGCCGAGGCGATGTTCCTTTATTGCCTGCGCGGCCTCGAGAACGACGCGATTGCTCGTTTTGCGCCGGTTCTCCAGCGACAGGTCATACGGTACGAGAACGAGCTCGACGCCGATTGCGCGGCGGTCGAGCACGCGCAGCGCTTCGCGCAGCAACTCTTGCCCGGTCTGGTCGCCCTCGAGAACGACGAGCGTCGGCGTAGCCAAAGTAGAGCGTCCGCTTCTCGCGCACGGTGGCCGTTCCTATGAGGAGCGGAGCGTAGGGTCGCGCAACTGTACCGTAAGGAGGAGTTGCTATGAGCTTTGTTCCGACAAGAGTCGCCGCGGCAATCACTTTGAGCCTGATCGCAGGCGGATGCGCCGCCCCGAGTCAACCGTCGCTGCCGGCCGTGTCCGGATCGAACGCGCCCGCTGCGCAAGAGTTTGGCGTCGCAGCGAGCGACGTTGACAGCGCGCAGAACGCCAAGATCCTGTCGTACCACCTGATGCGTCCGCGCTCGCGGCCGCCGCTTGCGCGAGTCGCCGGCGACACGAAGATCCAGTATCCGGGCGATCTGATTCGCAAGAAGGGCCCGATCATGACGACGGCAGCGTCGTTCAATATCTACGTGAACTGCAAGGCCGGGGGCCAGAGCTGCTGGGGCGACGTGGAAGACTTCGAGAAGAATCTCACTGGCAGCCGTTTTACGGCACTCCTGAAGCAGTACACCGGCTCGTCGCCGAGGGGCTACACGTTCGGCGGGTCGTTCAGCGTCAAGTATCGTACTTTCACGAAGCTGCTTTACAGCAATGACTTGATGGCCGTGCTTCACGCCGCGCTGATCCGCAACGGCCGGCTTGCCGGCTATAAGAACTTGTATCATATCTTCTTGCCGGCGGGATACGATACGTGTTTTGACCGGTCGCGCTCGTGTTACTCGCCCGATCATCCGCGGGACTTCGACTTCTGCGCCTACCACGAGATCGTCAAGTTTGAGGACGTGCGTCAAAACGTGGTCGTCAGCGTCGAGCCCTATCAGAAGATCAGCTTTTGCGCGTCGCGCTCTTCGCCGGGCGCGAGTGCCCTCACGAACTCGACCGCGTCGACCCTCGGGCATGAGATCTTCGAGTCGATCACCGATCCCGGGCCGGCCTTCGCCTGGTTCAACTTCATCTACGACGATGAGATGGCCGACTTATGCGAGGCGCTTCAATGGAAGATCGAGGTCGGTCCAACGCGGTACAGCATTCAGCCGATGTACTCGAACAAGTATCACGCGTGCGCCGACGGGCCTTAAAACGGTGAGCCGCGCAAAATGAACTGAGGTAGTGACGAAGAAGAGGTAGTGCCCATGGCGCGCTCTCGCCGGCGGGCGAATGCGAAGAATCGGCTCAATCTCGAGATCGTGGGAATCGCCGCGATCGCAACCGCCGTACTCTGCGGCATCGCTTTGGCTTTCCCGCACCACTCGGGCAGCGTGGGGAGCTGGACTTCTAACGGGCTTCGCTACCTCTTCGGCGACTCCGCAGGCCTGTTTCCGGCCCTGGTGGCGTTTGTCGGCGCGATCGTCTTCCTTGAAATTAACGTCCCGCGCATGGTCGGGACGCTCGGGACGAGCGCGCTTGCCTATTTCCTGATCATCACGGCGTTCTTCGGCGTTCCCGGGGGCAAGCCGGGCGGCGTCGTCGGCGACGACATCTGGTGGGCGTTGCGCTCGCTGGTTGGCAACGCCGGTTCGACGATCGTCCTCAGCGTCGCCGCGCTCTCCCTCTTCCTCTGGCTCACCAATGCGAGCTTGAAGAGGATGATCGGCATGCTCGTACTTTGGGTCGGAAAACTCAAGCCCCCCGCCCGCCTTCCCAAACCCACGGGCGAAACGGTCGAGTTAAAGGCCGCGCCGGTCGTCTCCGTTCCGGCCGTTTTCGATCCGACTGAAGACCCCGAAGACGAAGAAGGCGAGGAAGTAGCGCGTCCCGCAAAGGTCGTGCAGCGCGCCCCCACCCGGCCCGACAATGCGATAGCCTATCCGGGGACCAAGGCGTACCGGCTGCCGGATTTGGCGATCTTCGACGTGCCGCCGAGCGAGCACGTCGACGAGTCGAGCCGTTCGCATGTGCTCGAAGATACGCTGGCGAGCTTCGGCGTCGGGGCAAAGGTCGTGCACACCGAGCGCGGACCGTCAATTACGCGCTACGAGCTTAGGCCCGAACGCGGGGTCAAGATTTCGCGCATTTCGTCGCTCGCCGACGATCTCGCGCTCGCGCTGGCTGCGACCACGGTACGTATCGAAGCGCCGATTCCCGGCAAATCGGCGATCGGCATCGAGGTTCCGAACAAGACGGTTTCGGTCGTCGCGATTCGCGAGATCCTCGAAGCGCTGCCGAATCGCGGCCAGGTTCCACCGCTCTGGATGGCGCTCGGCAAAGATATCACCGGGCGTCCCGTCTTCGGCGATCTCGGCAAGATGCCGCACCTGCTCATCGCCGGCGCGACGGGCGCCGGCAAATCGGTCTGCTTGAACACGATCATCGCGTCGCTGCTGGTCAGCGCGACACCCGATCAAGTGCAGCTTCTGATGATCGACCCCAAGCGCGTCGAGCTCACCTCGTATAACGGCATTCCACATCTCATCAAGGATGTGATCGCCGATCCGCGGCTGGCCGCCGGAGCCCTGTTCGAGATGACCAAGGAGATGGACGTTCGCTACGAGCGGTTTGCCAAGGCCGGCGTCCGCAAGATCGAGGAGTACAACGCGAAGTATCCCGACGAGCACCTTCCCTACGTCGTGGTGGCGATCGACGAACTTGCCGATCTGATGCTCGTCGCGCCGAGCAAGGTCGAGACGACGATCATGCGCCTCGCGCAGCTCGCGCGCGCGACCGGAATCCACCTCGTCGTGGCGACTCAACGTCCCTCCGTCGACGTGATCACGGGTCTGATCAAGGCGAACATTCCGTCGCGGATCGCCTTCGCGGTGAGCTCGCAGACCGATTCACGCGTCGTGCTCGACATGGGCGGTGCCGAGCGGCTCCTCGGGCGAGGCGACATGCTCTACCTTCCGATCGACGCGCCGAAACCGATTCGCGCGCAGGGTGCGCTGATCACGGGCTCTGAGGTCAATCGCCTCGTCGAGTTTTGGGCGCGTCAGTCGCGTCCCGATAACCTGCTCGACGTCGAGGTCGTTCCGGTCGGCGACGAAGACTCGCGCAAAGATTCCGATCCGCTCTGCTACGAGGCTGCGAAGTTTCTCATCGATGCGAACTACGCGTCGACGGCGGCGCTGCAGTCGCAGTTTTCGATCGGCCACCCCCGCGCGGTGCGTTTGATGAAGCAGCTCGAAGACTTCAAAGTCGTGGGGCAGCACGAAGGAACGAAACCCCGCAAGATTCTCGTCGGATTGCCGGAACTGGAGATCATGGCGCCGCGGCTGGGGCGCGCGCAAGACGCGCAGCAAGATCTCTTCGCGAGCGGAGAGTAGCGTGACGCGTCTGCTGATCGTGGCGTTCTGCTTCGCCCTCGCACTGGTGGCGTTTGGGGCGTTTGTCGAGCTGGGCGGATCGGTCGTCGCAAACGGCGAGCCGGCGATCTTCGTGCCGTGGGAGCAGTCGCTCTTCGATCACTCGACTCTTGTCGCATGGTGGCTGACCTGGGCCTGCTACCCTGGGGTCCTGATCCCGATCTGCGTCGTCGTCTTGTTCCTCGCCTGGCGCTACCCCGAATGGAGGTTGCGGCTGATTCTCAGCGTCGTTTCGCTTTTGATCTCTTGGCGAGGCGCCGACTACTTCCAGCACGTGTTCGCGCGCCATCGGCCGCTCGAGTGGGTCGTCAAGCACGAAACGACGTTCTCGTATCCGAGCTCGCACGCGGCGATCGCAACCGGATTCTACGCCCTCTTGGCATTGATGATCTTTGCTTCCGACCTTCCGAAGACGACGCGAATTGTCGCAGGCGCGCTGCTATTGCTGCTTGCCGTGGGAATCTGTTGGTCGCGCGTGGCGCTCGGCGCGCACTACATTACCGACCTCCTTGGCGGCGTGCTGCTAGGCCTGGTCGCGGCCAGCCTCATGCTGGGGGTGCTGGCGGGCGGCGCCTTCGGCGGCGTTGGGGGTCGGGTCTCCGGTGCGGCAGAATAGAACGCCGATGATTTACGCGGACCCGATCATGGTAGAGATCGAGCGCAAGCTCGATGCGGGGACCCCGCTTTCGGCGCAAGACGGGCTCGCACTGTATCGCACTTGGGATATTCACTCACTTGGGCGGCTCGCGCGCCGGCAAAAAGAACGCAAGAGCGGCAAAAAAGTCTTCTACGTCCTCAATCGCTACATCAACTCGACCAACGTGTGCTACGCCGGCTGCACGTTCTGTTCGTTCGCGGCCGACGAGTTCAAGGAGGCGCATCGCGTCTTTCGCATGACGGCCGATCAGGTCTTCGCCAAGGCGATGGAGACCGGCGCGAACTTCAATCAGATTCACATCGTCGGCGGACACGACCCGCGACAGCTCTCGCTCGACTACTGGCTGCCGCTGATGCGGCGCTTCAAAGCGGCGCTGCCGCACGTGCAGCTCTCGCTGTTCACGGCAGCCGAGATCGAGTACATGGCCAAGCGCCACCGCATGACCTTTCCGCAGATCGTCGCCGAGCTGAAAGCGGCGGGGCTCGATAACGTCAACGGCGGTGCCGCGGAGATCTTCGCCGACGAGACGCGCGCCAAAATCTGCCCGAACAAAGTCTCGGCGGCGAACTGGCTGGCGCTGCACGAGGAGCTGCACCGCCAAGGCGTCGCCAGCAACGCGACGATGCTCTACGGGCACATCGAGTCGCTCGAAGACCGCGTCGACCACATGATCCGGCTACGCGAATCGCAGGACCGCTCGCCGGGCTTCAACGCATTCATTCCGCTGGCGTTTCACCCCGACGGCAACGAACTTTCGTACTGCGGCTGGACGACCGGCCTCGACGATATCCGCACCTTCGCGGTGGCGCGCCTGATGCTGCACAACTTCGATCACATCAAGGCGTACTGGATGATTCAAGGGCTGAAAGCCTGCCAGGTCGCGCTTCAATTCGGCGCCGACGACATGGACGGCACGCACGGCTCCACCGATGAGGAGATGATCTACCACTCCGCCGGAACGCAGTCGGGCCAGTACGTCGACGACCGCGAGTTCCGGCGCTTGATCGAAGAGGCGGGCTACATGCCGGTGCGGCGCAACTCGACCTACGATGAGTTTGCTTGGGACTGGACGCCCCCCGCCTCGCCGATGGCGGGACGCGAGGCCGTAGTGACGGTATCATCCTGAGCTTGTCGAAGGACGCGATGACCCTTCGCTGCGGCAGGATCAAATACACCAACGATCTGCCGATCTACGCGGCGTTCGATGCCGGCGTTATCGCCTATCCTGGAACGCTGCACGCCGATGTACCCGCCCGATTGAACGCGATGCTGCTCCAGGGCGATCTCGATCTGAGCCCGATCAGCGCGTTTACGTGGGCCGCGAACTGGCAGCAACTCGTGCTCTTGCCCGATCTGTGCATCGGCGCGCGCGACGAGGTCGTCTCGGTCGTACTCGTCTCGCCGATTCCGCCTTCCGCGATCGACGGCGGCCCGGTCTACGTCTCCGAGGAGTCGGCCAGCGGGCGCAATCTGCTGCGCGTCCTGCTCGAGCGGCGCTTCGGTTTGACTCCGCGGTATTTTCCGGAACCCGATCCGCTGCAACGCGCGCGCGGCGGCGACCCCACGCTGCTGATCGGCGACAACGCGATCGACGCGATCGAGCGGTTTCCCGCGGAGCAGGTCTACGATCTCGGGCGCCTGTGGCACGAGTGGACCGGGCAGCAGACGGTCTTTGCCGTCTGGGCGGCACGCCGCGACGCCTTCGAGCGCGACCCCGCGGCCATCGCCGATTGCATGCACGCGCTCACCGATTCGTATACTTGGTCGCGCGCGCACTTGGCCGACGTCGTGGCGCTGGCGCAGAACGCGATCGCCCGGCCGGCCGGATTTTACGAGCACTACTATGCCAAGCTGAACTTCATGCTCCACGCCGCGGCGCAGAACGGCCTGCGCGCGTACTGCCGCGAGCTGTTCGAGATCGGCGCGATTGGGTCGATCCCGGAACGTTTCGAGGAGGTCGCCGGTGCCGGGACTCGCTAGCCTACTCGAGCGCGCCGCCTCGGGCGGCCGGCTTTCGTTCGACGAAGGCGTGCGCCTCTACGCGGAGGCCGATCTGCACGAGCTGGGCGCGGCCGCGCACGCGCGGCGCGTAGCGATGTATTCGCCCGAGATCGTCACCTACGTCGTCGATACAACGATCAACTACACGAACGTCTGCAACGTGCACTGCACCTTCTGCGCCTTCTTTCGGCCCGAGCAGCACAAAGAAGGCTACACGATGTCGCACGACAAGGTGCTGGAACGCGTCAAGTACGCGGTCGACCAAGGTGCGACGCAGATCATGATTCAGGGCGGCGTGAATCCCGAACTCGGCATCTCCTGGTTCGAAGAGCTTTTCGATCGCGTGCGTCGCGAGTACCCCCAGGCCGACATCCACTCGCTCTCGGTCTCGGAGATCGTTGGGCTGGCGCACGTCGAGGGCATCTCGACGCGCGACGTGCTCGCGCGGCTCAAAGATGCCGGCATGAAATCGCTGCCGGGTGCGGGCGCCGAGATCCTCGTCGAACGGGTTCGCAAGCGCATCTCGGCACGCAAGGTCAAGCCGCACGAGTGGCTCGGCGTCATGCGCGAAGCGCAGCTGCTCGGCATGCCGACCACGGCCACGATGATGTTCGGCTCGATCGAAACGCCGGCGGAACGTATCGAGCATCTGCACGTGCTGCGCGAGCTGCAAGACGAGACCGGCGGCTTCACCGCCTTCATCCCCTGGTACTACGTTCCGTTCAAGACGCCGCTGCGCGGCAAAGAATCGACCGGGCTCGAGTATTTGCGGGTGCTCGCGGTCTCCCGGCTCTATCTCGACAACTTCCCGCACCTGCAGGCATCGTGGCTGACGCCGGGCCTCAAGATGGGGCAGCTCGCGCTCTTCTACGGCTGCGACGACATGGGCGGCACGATCATCGAAGAGCAGGTCGTCCACGACGCCGGCAGCACCAACGAAGCGACGCGCCGCGACATCGAGAACGTCATCATCGGCGCCGGTTTTCGCCCCGTCGTACGCGACACGTACTGGAATCTTCGTAACGATCTCGCGCTCGCGACGGCGTCGTAACTCTCCTTAGGGCGGCAGGATGGTTGCGCCGCCTAGCACTTCGTCGGTTTCGGAATCGAGCAGCGCGACCAGCTGACCCGGCGAGACGGCGCGCTGCGCTTGCTGGAAGCGCAGCTTCAGCAGACCCTCGCCATCGATTGAAGCCTTCGCCGGTGCGGGGGTCGCGCGATAGCGGATCATCGCGCGCACCGGCACCTCGTTTTCGCCGTCGAAGCGCTCCGGCCGAATGAAGTTGAGTTCGCCGGCGCGCAGCTCGTGGGAGAGCAGCTCGTCTTCTCGGCCGACGACGATCGTGTTGGTCGCCGGATCGATGCGCGTAACGTAGCGCGGACCGTCGCTGCTCGCGGGCACGAGCGCGCGCTGCCCAATCGTATAGTTGGCGATCCCGGCGTGCTTGCCGAGCCGCTCACCGCCGCTCGCGACGACGGCGCCGTCGTCGCGCAGGGCCGGGCGCAGGCGCATGACGACCTCGCGGTAACTTCGCCCCTCCGCGAAGCAGATGTCTTGCGATTCGGTTTTATCGTGCACCGGCAATGCGAAACGGCGCGCGTGCGAGCGGGTCGCCGCTTTGTCGAGGTCGCCCAACGGGAGAAGCAGACGCTCGAGCTGCGCCGGCGCCAACTGGGCGAGCGCATAGGCCTGATCCTTTGAGCTGGGACTGCGAAAGAGATGCGCGCCGTCTTCGCGCCGTTCGATGCGCGCGTAGTGGCCGGTCGCGACGTAGCGCGCGCCCAAACGATCGGCGTATTGCGCCAGCGTTCCGAGCTTGACGAAGTTGTTGCACGAGACGCACGGGTTCGGCGTTCGCCCGGCAGCGTAGTCGCTGACGAAGCGCTCGATGACCGTGCGGCGAAACGCTTCCTCGAAATCGAGCACGTAGTGCGGAATGCCGAGTACGGCGGCGCTGCGCCGCGCGTCGTCGAAGTCGCTGCTGCCGCAGCAGCTTTTCGCGTGGGCGGGATGCGAGGGTGCGTACATCCGCATCGTAATGCCGACGACGTCGTACCCGCTTTCGAGCAGCAAACCGGCAGCAACGGCTGAATCCACGCCCCCGCTCATTGCTGCAACCACGCGTTCCTTGACCATCTAAACGGACAGGATAACACTAAGGCGGGGCCAACTCAAACGTCACCGATGAGCGACGCTGGACCTGAGAATCTGGGCGAGCGGTTTCGCGCCGCGCGCGAAGCCCGCGGGCTCTTGCTCTCCGACGCCGCCGAGAAGGTCCGCATTCGCGCGGTCTACTTGGCCGCCATCGAGGAAGAGAACTGGAACACGATCGGCGCTCCCGTCTATATTCGCGGCTTTCTGCGCACCTACGCGCGCTTTCTCGCGCTCGATCCCGAGGAGGCGGTGGCCGCCTTCAACCTCACCCAGCCCGAGCCGGCCGCGCCAACCGGCGCCTCCGGATCGGAGCCGGAGCGAGGCTCGGCGCCCTGGCGGAGCAGCCTCGTGCTCTGGATCGCCGGCACGATCGCCGTCGTCTTGGTCGCTTTCGTCGTCTACAACGAGCTGACCATGAATCGTCAGCCGGTCGCCGTCGAGGCCAGCGCGAGCCCCACGCCGAGCTTCGGCGCTTCTACCGCCCCGGTCGCGCCGCGCCCGGCCGCCACCCCGGCGGCAGGGCCAGGGGGCGCCAACTCGCTGGCCGTCGTCCTCTCGGCCCCTTCGTGGCTGCGGGTCACCGTTGACGGGAGTGTTAGCATGGAGGGAACGTTTCCGGCCGGCACGTCGAAGACGTTTCACGGCAAGACGGCGCTCGTGCGCATCGGGAATGCCGGCGGCGTAGAGATCTATATCGACGGTAAGGCCCGCGGAACGCTCGGGAAATCGGGGGACGTCGTTGAGCAAGCTTTCACCCTTTGAGAGGAGTAACGATTGGCGAGCGAGTCTTCGTTCGACGTGGTCTCGCGTGTGGATCCGCAGGAACTCGATAACGCGCTCAATCAGACGCGAAAAGAGATCGAGAACCGCTTCGATTTCAAGAACAGCAAGACCAGCATCGAATACGACGGCAAGAAGATCACGCTGATCTCCGACGACGAGCTCAAGATGCGCAACGTCGTCGACGTCTTCGGGGCCAAGGCCGTACGGCGCGGAATCGATCTCAAAGCGTTCGAGTACGGCGAAGTGGAACCAGCTGCGGGCAGCACGGTTCGCCAGGTCGTCACGCCGCGCAGCGGCATATCGAAGGATCAAAGCAGAGCGCTGATCGCGCACATCAAGGATTTGAAGCTCAAAGTAAACGCACAATACCAGGACGAGCAAGTGCGCGTCTCCGCCAAGAACAAGGACGATCTGCAGAAGGTCATTACATCGCTGCGCGCGATGGATTTCGAAGCTCCGCTGCAGTTCGTCAACTACCGGTAAGCGCAGGGTTCGATGCGAAGCGTCGCGTTCGTGAGTTTGGGCTGTGCGAAAAACCTGGTCGACACCGAGGTGATGATCGCGAAGCTCGCAGGCGCCGGCTGGCGCCTGGAGCCCGAGTCGGAGCGCGCGGACACGGTCGTGATCAATACCTGCGCGTTCATCGACCCGGCCAAAGAAGAATCCACCGAGGTTATCCTCGAGCACGCCTCGCGTAAGCGGCGCGACCAGCATCTGATCGTCGCCGGCTGCCTCGCGCAGCGCTACGGCTCGCAGCTGCAGAGTCTGGTTCCCGAGATCGACGGCGTCGTCGGCACGGGAGCGTACTCGAGCATCGTCGAGCTGCTCGATGACGTCGAGGCGGGGCGCCGGCCGGTACGCCTCGATTTGATCGCCGAGCCCGAGCACGACTTTCTGCCACGCCTGGTTACGACGCCGCGTGCCACCGCGTATCTGAAGATCGCCGAAGGCTGCGATCATCCGTGCACGTTTTGCATCATCCCACAGCTGCGCGGCGCGTTTCGCAGCCGAAGCGAAGAATCGATTCTCGCCGAAGCCCGCGCGCTGGTCGACGGCGGGGCAAAAGAGCTGATCCTGATCGCGCAGGACACCTCGATGTGGGCCCGCGATCGCGGAGAGCGCCGCGGCGGCCTCGCGCGTCTGCTCGAGCGGCTGCACGAAGTCGACGCGCTCGAGTGGATTCGCCTGCTCTATCTCTATCCGGCGACCGTCGATCGCGAGCTGATCGACGCGATCGCGAACCTGCCGAAGGTCTGCAAGTACATGGATATGCCGCTGCAGCACGCGCATCCCGAGATGCTGCGGGCGATGCGCCGCCCCGGCAACGGCGAACGCTATCTCGAAATCATCGACGACTTCCGCTCGCGCGTTCCGGGCATCACGATGCGCTCGACCTTCATCGTCGGCTTCCCCGGCGAGACCGAAGCGCACGTCGAGTATCTAGAGGGCTGGATCGAACGCGCGCGGCTCGATCGCGTCGGGTTTTTCGAGTACAGCGCCGAGGAGGGCACGCCGGCAGCCGAGCTTTCCGGACGAATCGGTGCCGCTGGGCGTCGCCGGCGCTTGATCCGCTTGCGTGAGGCGCAGCGGCTTGCCTCGGAGCAGACGCGCGGCGCGCGCTGCGGGACGACGGTTCGCGTGCTGGTCGAAGAGTATCTTAATGGAAAGCGAGCATGGTTCGGGCGCTCGCAAGGTGAAGCGCCGGGAGTCGATGGCGGTGTCTATTTCACAGGAAATGCTAAGGTTGGCGCGTTTTCTGACGTTAGGTTGGAAGAGCATGGACCCTTCGATTTCTACGGCCGGGCAGCATCCGCGGAGCGCTGCGCAGTTTGAGTATTAAAGTCAAAATCGCGATCGTCGCCGGTTTGATCGTGCTCGCGCTGATCTCGACGGTGACGGGCTACTCGGTCGTCGAACATCGCAATCCGGTCACGGCGCTGACGCAGATCTTCGTGCCGCCGCCGGAACAGGTTTTCGGAAAAGATAACCTGCTCGTGCTTGTCGAGGGCCTCGACTACGACTACACCGCTAAAGACGAAGAGTTTTCCACCAATTCGCGCAGCGACGTCATCTGGGCGGTCAATCTCGATTTCGCGAACAAGCGCATCTACCAGCTCTCGATTCCGCGCGACATGATCGCGACGATGCCCAACGGCACGCAGGCGAAGATCAATCAGGCGCAATCGGACGGCGGCGTCAAAGAGGCCAAGACCGTCATCGCGCAGTGGCTAGGGATTCCCGGCTTCGACCGCTACGTAGTGCTGCGCATCGACGCGTCCAAAGAGTTCATTACCGCGATCGGCGGCGTCAATCTGTACGTGAAGACCTCGGACTGTCTGTGGCACAAGACGGGCTGCACCGGCGGCACGCTCGACTACGACGATACCTGGGGGCATCTGCACATCCACCTCAAGGAGGGAATGCAGCACCTCAGCGGCGAGCAGGCCGTCGCGTACATGCGGTATCGCCACGACTGGTGCAGCGATCCGTGCCGCATCATGCGCCAGCAGCAAGTGATGCGCGCGGTGGCCGATAAAGTCCGCGGCGACCGCCTCAACACGCTGATGCACCTCGGCGACCTCTTGGCGGTCTTCCAGAAGTACGTGCAGACCGATTTCACCAATCAAGAGCTGATCTCGCTCGCGACGCATTTCCAAGGGGTCGCGAATGGATCGATCGTCAGCAAACAAGTGCCGTACACCGATGACGTGAACTTGCCCGGGTACGGCGACTCGCTGGTTCCCGATACGAAGGCGCGCGCTCAGCTGGTCGCGCAGATGCTGACGCCCGCGGCGGAACCGATCGCCTCGCCGAGTGCGATGGCGCTCGCGGCGATTCCGCCCTCGACGCTGCGCGTGGACGTCGAGAACGGCAGCGCGGTCAGCGGCGCGGCCCGCCGTGTCGCCGCGAAACTCAAACACGCCGGATTTGCGATTGGTGAGGTGGGCAATGCCGATCGTTCCGATTACTCCACGACCGAGATCCACGAACACTCCAGCGTCGTTTATGCCGGAGCACGCGTTCGTGAAGCGCTGCCGGCGGGCGTGCACGAGGCGGTCGTCGTTGCGGACTCGTCGGCAGCGCCGAGCGCGGCGCCGACCGACCCCGCGACGACCGCGAGCGATGTGACCGTGATCGTCGGCAACGATTTGGCGACGAGCCTGTCGCTGACCGCCGCGCAGGATCGCCCATTGTGACGTGTCGCCGGCCGTGAGGGGCATGCTGGCATTTTTCGCGGTCGTCGCTCTGATTGCAGGCGGCTGGCGCTTCGTCGAGCACAAGAGCAATCTGGTGCCGTCGTTGGTCACGCCCGAGACCAACGTACACCTCGAGTTCTCGAACGACGTCGTCGCGCGACTCTATCGCGTCACGCACGAGCTTCCCGAAGATCGCTCGCACCGGCCGCGCTTGATCGCACTGACCTTTGACGACGGGCCGTATCCGGTCTACACGCCGATGCTGCTCGACGTGCTGCGCGACCTGCGTGTGCCGGCGACGTTCTTTTTGATCGGACGCGATGCGGAGACGTGGCCGGAGCTCACGCGACGCATCGAGGCCGAAGGTAACGAGGTCGGCAATCACACCTTTACGCATCCGAATTTGGATCAGGAATCGGACGAACAGGTTCGCGAGGAGATTCTAAGAGGGCGTGACGTACTGTGGGATCTCACGCGCGATCCGTCGGTGCGCACGCTGATGCGCCCGCCGCACGGACGTTACAACGAGCGGACGCTGCAGGTCGCGCAGAGCCTCGGCTATTCCGTCGTGCTCTGGACCGACGACGGCGGTGACTGGCGCAGCGTAACCGTCGACGAGTTGGAGCGCCACCTCGTCGAGCACGCGACCGCGCCGGAAATCGTGCTGCTCCACAGCGGGAAGCTTGCGACAATTGAAGCTTTGCCGTTCGTGGTGGACCGGTTCCGCAAGGCCGGCTACCGCTTCGTGACCGTCGGCCAGATGCTCAAGCTCGTTGAGACGAGCGATCTCAACCACCCATTGCGAAAGGGCGTTTAAGCCCTCGTGCCGCGCCAGATCATCGACGTCGAGTCCAGCCGGCCTGCTTACGAGCGGCGCCGGTTGCGCCGAATCATCATCTTCCTGGCGATCGTGCTGATCGTTGCGGCCGCCGTCTGGTTCCTTGCCCAGCGCGTACGTGCCGAGGAAACTCACGTCGCTGCGGGAACCCTGGAGAGAGAATGCTGTCTAAGCGTGCTTTAGCTTTTGTTGCCCTTGCTGCGACTGCCGCGACCGTCGCGTGCAGCAATCTCGGTCAGACGACCGGGGTTGACGTCGGGCCGAACTTCCCGTCGAAGACGCTGTACGCAACGAATACGAACCAAAACGCGATCAGCATCTACGGCAATGGCCTCAAGAATGGTAGCGGGCCTTCCTTCAACATCGGCGGCGGTAACACGGGGCTCGACGGTCCGCAGTATCTGGCGTTCGATCGCCGGCAGAACCTCTGGGTGACCAACTATAACCAGAGCACGCACAACGCCGTTTTGGTGGAGTTTGCCGCGTTGGCGACGGGCAACGTTGTTCCGCTCGGGACGACCGCTGTGCCGGGGCACCCGCGCGGCATCGCTTTTACGCCGAAGGGCCCCACGCCGTTGCCTTCGAGTTCGGCCGGTCCGCCGCCGCCGATCATGGTTATCGCCGATAACATCTCGACGTCGATCTATCCGAGCGAAATTCTGCTTTTTCAGGCCGGTGCGTCGTCGCCGTATCAGTCGATTGCCGGTCCGCGCCCGAGATTGAACGTGCCGGGCGGCATCGCACTCGACCGGTTCGGCCACATTTACGTGGCCAACATCAACGGCGCCACCGTCTCGCAGTTCGTCCTGCCGACACCCTCTCCAACCCCTAAGCCGACGCCGACGCCCAAGCCGACGCCGACCCCAAAACCGACGCCGACGCCGACGGGAAGCCCGAGCCCCAGCCCGACGCCCTCGCCGACGCCCACGCCCGTCAACATCGCCCCGCGCTTTTCGATCACGGCGAAGAACGAAGTGATCACGCCGACCAGCGTAGCGCTCGATTCGAGCGGCAACATCTATATCGTCGATCAGGGGCAGCCCAAGGCCAGCTGCAGCTCGACCGCGTCGGCGGCTATCCTCGTCTTCCCGCCGTACAATAAGAAGATTCCGTATACGAAGCCGATTCGCAAGATCCAGGGTTGCCACACGCTGCTCAACTCGCCGACCGACATCAAGGTCAACAAAGACGGCCTGATCTACGTGGCCGATACCGGCGCCGGCGGCGGGGGAGTCGTCTTGGTCTTCGCGGCGGGTTCGGGAGCCGGGAGCGTCCACGACGTTGTCCCGACGATGTACACTTCGCCGGGCGCCGTAACTGGATTAGGAATCATTCCGTAGAACCTTTCGTACCCCCATGGCATTTCTCAAGACTCTAGTTGACGGTAACGAACGGGAAGTGGCGCGCCTCCGGCGCACCGCCCGTGCCGTCAATGTGTTCGACGAGCAGTTCTCGGCGCTGCCCGATGCCGAGCTGCAAGCCAAGACCGCCGAGTTCAAGAACCGGCTCGAGCAGGGTGAATCGCTCGATGCGATGCTGCCCGAAGTCTTCGCCGTCGTGCGCGAGGCCGGCAAACGCACGGTCGGCATGCGCCACTTCGACGTTCAGATCATGGGCGGCCAGGTGCTCTACGAGGGCCGGATCGCCGAGATGAAGACCGGCGAAGGCAAGACGCTGGTCGCAACGCTGCCCGTCTACGCGCGCGCGCTGGAAGGGCGCGGCGTGCACGTCGTGACCGTCAACGATTACCTTGCTCGCCGCGACGCCGACTGGATGGGCGCGATCTACCAATATCTCGGGCTGAGCGTCGGCGTGATCCAGCACGGGCTCGACTCCGGTGAGCGCCGCGCCGCGTACAACTGTGACGTCACCTACGCGACGAACAACGAAGTCGGCTTCGACTACCTGCGCGACAACATGGCGTGGCAGGTCGAAGACTTGGTACAGCGCGAGCTGTACTTCGCACTCGTTGACGAGGTCGATTCGATCCTCATCGATGAGGCGCGGACGCCGCTGATTATCAGCGGCCCGTCGCAAGAGGCTACCGAGCTCTACGAGAAGTTCGCCCAAATTATTCCGCGGCTGAAGAAGACCGAAGACTTTACGGTAGACGAGAAGGCGCACGCGGTTCCGATTACCGAAGCCGGCGTCGCGCGCGTCGAGAAGATGCTCGGCATCCAGAACCTGTACGATCAGCGCAACATCGAGCTGACCCATCAGCTCAACGCCGCGCTGCGCGCCTGGAACCTCTTCCATCGCGACCAGCAGTACATCGTCAAAGACGGCGAAGTGATCATCGTCGACGAGTTTACGGGCCGGCTGATGCTCGGCCGGCGCTACTCCGACGGCATCCATCAGGCGATCGAGGCGAAGGAAGGCATTAAGGTTCGCGGCGAGGACCAGACGCTCGCGACGATCACCTTCCAGAATCTTTTTCGCCTCTACGAACACCTCGCCGGAATGACCGGTACGGCCAAGACGGAAGAACGCGAATTCCGCGACATCTACGGCTTGGACGTCGTCGTCGTGCCGACGAACATGCCGATGGTTCGCAAAGATAACTCCGATATCGTTTACAAGTCGGAGCGCGCCAAGTTCGAGGCGGTCGTCGACGAGATCATCGAGGAGTATAAGAAGGGCCGCCCCGTGCTCGTCGGCACGCGCTCGATCGAGAAGAGCGAACTGCTCGCTACCATGCTGCGGCGTAAGGGCGTGGAATGCAACGTCCTCAACGCCAAGTACCACGAACAGGAAGCCGAGATCATCAAAGATGCCGGGCAGGACGCCCAGGTGACGATTGCCACCAACATGGCGGGCCGCGGCACCGACATCAAGCTCGGCGAGGGGGTCGCGCAAAATGGCGGCCTGCACATCATCGGTACGGAACGGCACGAGTCGCGGCGGATCGACAATCAGCTGCGCGGCCGCTCGGGCCGGCAAGGCGACCCAGGGTCGTCGCGCTTTTACGTATCGCTCGAGGACGAAGTGATGCGTCTCTTCGGCGGCGAGCGCATGACCAACATCATGGAGCGTGTGGGATTCACCGACGAACAGCCGATCGAATCCGGCCTCGTGTCGAAATCGATTCAGCGGGCTCAGGGCAAGGTCGAAGCGCACAACTACGAGATTCGAAAGCACGTCCTCGAGTACGACGACGTGATGAACAAACAGCGCGGCGTGATCTACGCGGACCGTCGAGCGAATCTCGAAGGAACCTTCGACTCGCGCACCTTCATGCTGCAGACGCTCGAGGCGAAAGTCGATGAGGCCGTCGAAGAGAACGCGCCGGAAAACGCGCACCCGAGCGAGTGGGATTTCGAGGAGATGCTCAACGCGCTCGAACTGGTCTTTCCGCTAAAGCGCTCGACCAGCGTCTCCGACTTGGCGGGGAAGGACCGCGAAGAAATTCGCCGGTTGCTGCACGGCAAAGCGATCGAAGCCTACGAGGCCAAGGAGAAGGAAGTAACGCCCGAGATTCTGCGGGCGGTCGAGCAGAAGTATCTGCTGTTGCCGATCATCGATCGCCAGTGGGTCGATCACCTGTACGTGATGGATCACCTCAAAACCGGAATCGGCCTACGCGGCTACGGTCAAAAAGATCCACGCGTCGAGTATGAGAAGGAAGCCTTCGAAATCTTCGAATCGCTGAAGAACAACATCGCCGACGAAGCGATCAAAGGTGTCTTCCGCGTCGTTATCGAGCAAGGGCCGCCGCCGCAAGAGCTTCAGCCGTATCCGCAAGGCCCGCAGTTCGAACCGATTCCCTCGGGCGAAGTCATCCCCCAACCGGTCACGGTCGGCGGCAACGTATCATCATCGGGCCTCGAGCAAATCCTGGGACCCGCTCCCGGCACCGGGCGCCGCGTTGCGCAGTTCCACACCAACAAAGACGACGAAGAACCGGCGAAACCGGTCCAACGCGATCAACCGAAAGTCGGCAGAAACGAAATGTGCCCCTGCGGCAGCGGAAAAAAATTCAAACGCTGCCACGGGGCCGCAGCCTAAGGGGTAAGGAGTTGGCGAGGCTAAGACGAGACACCCCAGCCGGCCGGGCTGCTGGGCCGCGTTCAGCTGGCGTGGCTGCCGTGCCGATCTGCAGGGCTAGGCGGCTAGGCTGGCGCGGCCGCTAGGCGCGCAAAACCCAGCTCAGCGGCTCGGCAGTGATGCTGCGATCGCAGAGTGGGCGAGCCGTATCGGAAAATCATGAACTGGTTGCAGGTGCACGCTTTCTCAATAGAACGAGCGTTGCAAGGGGTTGTTTCTCCAGGCGCGCCGCCTGGCGGCCTCAAATCACCCGGGGTCTAGCTGGGCGCTTCTATGGCACGGAGCTTACGGTAACCGCGGAGATGCGACTCGAAAAGTTAATGCTATTTGTCCGCTTGCCATCTCCAGGATATGGCCACAATCCGATCTTATTTAGTTTTTCTACTTTTCCGCCGTACGGCAATAAAACGCTGCCATCATAGATCCACGAGGCCATTGCCGCATTGCCGTGGCCCTTGAATGAGGTCGTTCCTATGACTTTTGCGATAGAGCCACGTATCGACAATCGCGCGATGTTGATGGGGTCGCGGCTTTCATATGTGAGATGCGATCCGTCCCACTGCACCTGCCCTGGATTACCGAGCTTACCCTTTACGGAAAGAATAGTAAATTTCGTCATCCCGTGAGGCAACTCGGAAATCGTATGCGATTGCTCATTATCTCCGGAAACGAAAAGATTGCTTTCGTTATCGTACCCGCAATAGTTTGCCGACAGTTTCGTGGAATAGATTAGCGGCGAACCGCTTTCATTTGGAAAGACAGCAACTCTGACTTCGTCGTAGACAACGGCAAGATCGTTTGTCGCCGGGTCAACGGCACAGCCGGATGCTTGGTTGCCTGGCAAGGTTAAGGTATTCACGGACGTCACGCCGCCATGCACAAATTCATCGACCGTGCTTCCGCCCGTTATGAAAACATTGCCCTGGGTATCGGAGCATGCAGCATACGCAATAGACAGAGTGATCTGTCCCACCTGTTCTCCGCCGGGATAGGTTAGGACGCACGCTCCACCGCAACCGCCTACTGCATAAATGAGGTCGCCGCTCGCTGATTCGGGCTTCATCCAGAATCCGCCGTGCTGCGCATGTCTGATAGTAGTGGGGCTTTGCTGCGCTGCTGCGGGCGCACCGATCGGCGGCTGCGATCCGCCGCAGCCCACCAGCAATGCGGCAGCGACGCAGCTACTCAGCGGGTACCGGATGAGTCCAAAGGTCGGCATTTCCATCCTCCGAGGCCGGGCACGTCACGGCGCGAGGCATTGTTTCGGTCTTGACCTGGCTCAGCCCCGGTGACTTCGCATAGCTACGGCGGGCGCATTCTCTCATCCAGGATTCCATGACTGCGCTACGTATCTCAACGTACTAATGAACGCCCTGCTCTACTGGTGCTGGCATCAGCGGTTCCTTTCACAGTGAATCGCGCCACTCACCCTTTTGGAAAACATCACGTCGGAAGGCCGCCTCACGCTTCATGCCGACTTTCTCCATCACCCGCCAGGACGGCACATTGCGAACATCGCAGGTTGCCCAAACACGGTGAAGGCCTAGCTCCTGGAACGCGCGGCTAAGAAGTGCGGCGGCGGCTTCCGTTGCATAACCTTGCCCCCAATATCGTCGATTTACCACATACCCAAAAGAAGCTATACGGTCGTCGTCGCACTGGATAACAAGGCTGATGCTGCCGATTATTTTTTCCTCCTTGGATAGCTCGATCGCAAGCTCGACCTCATTACGCGGCCATATGCGCTGTTTCTCAATACGATTGCTTAGCACGTGGCGCGTGTCTTTCGGTGTGTTGGGGCCCCAGGCCACGTACCTGGAGACCTCTAGATCGCCCCCATATTCATGCAAGTCCGATTCATCAGTCTCTCTAAACTCACGCAGCAGCAGTCGCGCAGTTCGGATAGGAAACCACTTGTCCATAGCACCTCAAAATATACAGCCGGCAAAGGCGATGCGGTCTCGCGGGCGCATCTGTGCGCAAGCGATGGCGAGCGTGAGCGTGCATAGCGCGGACGAGATTCGAAAAAAACGATAATTCACGGCGCCACGCTTACGGTGATGCTTCCCGGAGTGTCGGGGACGACGCCGCGCAACAAACGCTGAAGATCGTGCCATAATGCGAAGCGCCGCCGTTGAAAGTGGTTCCGAGCAAGTTGCGATGGCGGTCGATTAGAACGCCTCCGAGGGGAATCGCGCCGTCGCCCGCGCGAGGGCCTTGGAACGTATAGAGCACGTGTTCGGTGAAAGTCTTTCCGGAGGGAGCCAGCGTGAAGACGGTGCCACAGCCATCTCGGCAATGCGCGCCGCCACCGAACGGCGTCGTCCCATAGAGGTTTCCGCCGCGGTCTTCCACCAGGTCCGAGCGCGGATACGCGCCGTGACTGCGGCCTTTAAATGAATAGAGCACCGTTTCGCGGTACCGCGAACCCTTCGGCGTCAGTTCGAAGGCCGTGCCCTTACCGAGGGCGCCGCCCTCCATAGTCAGGCCGTAAAATACACCGTTAGATCCGCGAAGAAGACTTGCCCAGGGCGCGATTCCGTCCGCGTCACCCTTGAAACGGTAGATCACGGAATAGGAATACTTCGAACCCGACGGAGCCAGTTTGAAGACGGTGCCGCAGCCGGGTGAGCTTGACCGAGACGGGCACGTCGTGAGACCGCCCTCGGACGTGGTACCGTATAGGTTCCCGGCGCTATCGGAAACGAGGGCGTCGGTCGGATCGAGGCCGTCGGGAGAGCCTGAAAACTCGTGGACGACCGTCTCGGTGTAGGTAGAGCCCGACGGCATAAGCTCGAAGACGACGCCCCCGCCGCTCCCACCACCAACCGTCGTACCGAGAAGTGCTCCGCGCTTGGTCATCAGCAGACCGCCGATCGGTGATCCGCCGTCGTTGCCTCCCGTGAACCGGTAGAGTACGCTTTCGGTCCAACCTTGTTGGTTGGGTGTGAGTTTGAAGACGGTGCCGCAGCCGGGCCCTTCGCAGCCGGATGAGCCGCCGGTGTCGCTCGTACCGTAGAGTGCGCCCTTCTTGTCCATAATCAACGTGGATACCGGATCCGCGCCGTCTGTGCCGCTTTGGAAACTGTAAATTACTTGCTCGCTGCCGGCAGCCGTGACCTCGTAAATCGCCCCGTTGCCTGGGTTACCGCCGCTCTGAGTGGTTCCGTAGTACTCGCCGTTCTTACCGGCGAGCATCCCGGCGAGTGGGCTCTCGGCGTCGGGAAACGAGCCAAAGCTGTGAAGCACACTGCTCAAAGGCTGGGCGTTCGTGCCCGCAAGACGTGGAGCGAAGGAGCCGTTCGAAGCGCCTCCGCACGCGGTTAGTGAAAAAAATCCAATTACCAGAATGGTTAGAACGTAGCAACGCATCATAGGATCTCGCTTCCTGGGTCTGAGCCCATTTTTAGGCCACTGGCGACTGGGGGATTGGTTAACCCGAACTCAGTGAGCAACGCCGCGGCGATGCTTAGGCTCAGCGCAAGACGCTTTACGACGAACCGTCCCATCTGTGGTGCTCCCCCGGGAAAATGGTGGTTCAGTACGTTCGCCGCTGCGTCGTTGAACTCCAGCGGAGCCGGTATCTGGTGGCGCATATGGTTAGTGCACCGAGGGGGCGGTCTTTGCGCTAAGCCCCTGAACGCAGGGGAGCACTAGGGAGTGAACGAGTAGACGGTTGAGAACGGGCCACCCGCACCGGATGTCGTGCCGTACAGCGTGCCGTTCACGTCGATCAGAGCCGCCGTAGGAACGACACCGTCGGTGCTACCGCCGAAACTGTGCACGATCTGCTCCTTGCCGGAAGAGCCGATGCGAAAAATTGTCCCCAACCCGGCCGTGCCTCCTTGAGATGTCGTGCCGTAGAGCACGCCGTCGACGTCGATCAAGCCCCCCAGCGGAAATCTGCCGTCGTCCGGCGGCCCGAAGCTATAGATTATCTTTTTCGAGCCGCTCCTCGTGATGCTGAAGACCGTCCCGTTGCCGGACGTACCTCCCTCGTCTGTAACGCCGTACAACCTGCGGTTCGCGGAGATCAAGCTCGCCGAGGGTTGTGCGCCGTCGTCGCCGCCGGCGAAACTGTAGAGTATTTTTTCCGAACCTCCGGTCGTGATGCTAAAGACGGTGCCGTAGCCGTGTGCGCCGCCGCCTGTGGTTCCGTAGAGCGTACCCTTCACGTCGATCAGGCCCGACGGCGATATACCGTCAGAGCCGCTGCCAAAGTAGTGCAGCACGCGTTCAGTACCCGACGGCGTTACACTGAACACGGTTCCGCATCCAACCGTTCCGCCGTGGAACGTACATCCAGGGGGCGCGCCGTCTTCGCCTTGGAACACCGTCGTACCGTAGAGCGTGTCGTGCACGTCGACTAAACCTGCCTCGGGGTTTTCACCGTCGGAGTCCGGCCCAAAGCTGTAAATCACATGTTCCCCGCCGTTCGTGCCGATGCTGAATACCGTTCCAAGTTGATACTTGCCGCCCCGATAGGTGGTTCCGTAGAGCGTGCCCTTCACGTCGATCAGATTCGACCAAGGGTGGCGGCCGCGACCGACCGGCGGAAAATTGTATAGAACCTGCTCCGCGCCGCTTGTCGTGATAGTGTACACCGTCCCCTTATTGAATCGGCCGCCTTGAATCGATGTGCCATAGAGCGTACCGTCCACGTCAAGCAGCGACGCTTGGACGTCCCAACCATCGGGCCTTCCGCGGAATACGTGCAGAACTTCGTAGTTCGAGCTATTGCTGCGCGTGGTGAGCGCGCCGCCCACCGGCATGGCGCCCGGTGCGCCGATCGGCGGCTGCGACCCGCCGCAGCCTGCGAGCAACGCGACAGCCACGCAGGTTAATGCGCAGGGGCCGGAATCGAGAATCTTCACTTGCCTTTCTCCTTGACGCACGAAAGGGTGGGTGCCTAGGAACGTTCGCCGCGTCTCTGCGCTTCCCCAGCGAGTCGAGCACTACGAGCCCGCGAGCTTGCGCAGCGCCTCTCAGTGCCTCGCAGGCGGCGTCTTTACACGGCACGGACGCGCGAGCAGGCCGCGCGCGATAGGCTCTGTATCACGCGATCCAAAGTGATCGCGGTAAAGGTGGAACTCCCTTTGGGCAGTTCTGCAAGAATGAACGAGCCACTCGCATCTTTCAAAAGCCCCGCGGCCCGGCATCGGCTCGAGGCCCGCGAACGGAAATACCGAAGTATTACGCTATCCGGAATTCAGGTGGTCCAGAGAGCTCGGAGCGATTATGAGATTTACGGTTGAAGTCGGTTACAAAGAAAGATCAAGGATTGAGCTTTCTCGGAATTGGTTCACTGGCGCTATGCAGATCCTTGTGAATGGTGAACAAGTGGCGCGGCAGAGTTGGCTCTTGCCTTCTACCCATTTCGGCTTTGCACGAAAACGACGCCACGAGTTTGGAGTTGGCAAGGTCGAGAAGCACCGAGTTGTGATTGAAAGGGAGCGCCCGTTAATCATTGCTGGGATTCGGCCACACACCTACCGTGTGTTCGTAGATGGCGAGTTGATTTACGAGCAGAGTGGTTATTAGCGATACTCGCTTGCCCCGCTGCGACAGTCTAAAACATAGACTCTCTACCACCGTGCCGTCCGGTCAGTTGAATGGGAGTTTCGCTCTATCGCTATGAGCCGAATGTCCCAATTCATGTCGAAATAAACTCTGGAGGGGAGGCCGAGGTAAGCGTCGGTCCTAAACGGACCATTCAACTATGCGAAAGGCGCTTTTGACATGTGCAGATGTCTCCGTTACCTCTGGACCATCGCGGCTATTGCAATCGCAGGCTGCGGGGCGAGAGCGAGTCTTCCCGAATCCAACCTAGCTGCGACTTCGTACGAAGCGGCTTCATCAACAGCGAAGAGGCCATCGATGACCGCGTCACCGAGCGGCAAAGGATCGATCGCAATCCTTTATCGCTTCAAGGGGCGCCCGAACGCCGCATTCCCTGCCGGCGCCCTGACGTATGTAGACGGCAGGTTCTTCGGTGCGACCAACGGAGGGGGCCGAAGCTTTTGCAGCTTGGACACGGGCTGCGGCACCGTTTATACAATAAGCCCGTCAGGAAAGCGCGAACGGGTCCTCTATCAGTTCTCGCATAACAAGAACGGTGAGTACAAAGACGGCGAGTTACCCAATGGCGGTCTGATCGATCGCAACGGTACGTTCTACGGCACAACTGCCGGCGGCGGTCGGGGACTGGCTGGTACGATGTTCAGCCTCTCCTGTCACGCGGGAAAATGTTCGGAAACCGTGCTCCAGAGCTTCAATGGATCCGGAATCGGCAGCGATCCGAATGGCGACCTTGTCGACGAAGGCGGCACGTTATACGGTACCGCGGCGCTCGGCGGAAGTGAGGGTTACGGGACCGTCTTCGCCGCTTCGTCATCCGGCCAGGTAAACGCCATCTACAGCTTCAAAGGCGGTTCCGACGGCGAACGTCCTGAGGCTGGACTCACCGACGTCGACGGGATGCTCTACGGCACGACGGAAGGCCAGCCGTACGGATCCGGTACCGTCTTCAAAATCACCACCTCGGGTGTTGAAACGGTACTGCACCAATTCGGCGGCACCGATGGAAGCGGTGTGCCCGATGGCGTGCAGCCGTTTGCCAAGATGATCTACGTCGGCGGCAGACTGTACGGCACGACCTACTGGGGCGGAGAACACGAGCTAGGTACGGTCTTTTCGATAACCCCGTCCGGGGATGAGCGCGTCGTTTACAGCTTCGCCGGCGGCCTCGACGGTAAGAATCCCGGCGCAGCGCTTATCAGTGTGAACGGCGAAATCTACGGCACAACTGCTACCGGCGGCGCAAACGGTGACGGCACGATCTTCAAGATCGACGGTTCTGGTCACGAGAGCGTCCTCTATAGCTTCAAGGGCGGCACCGACGGCACCGCGCCCGACGCGCTCTTTGAGCTGAACGGCTCCTTGTACGGAACGACGCACGCGGGGGGCAACTTCTCAGACTGCCTCGACTTTGAGGTAGCATGCGGAACGCTCTTCCGAATGCCGTTGTAGCGCAAGAACAGATGAGCCCCTAATGGAGCAGAAAAGCAGCCGTTTTCCTTCGCTATGTGATTAGCGGCGGACCGTAAGCTCAAACCACCGAGTGCATTACGGACCAAGAAGCGGGAGTGCCGAACGTCAGCGTCTGCGTCTTGTCGGTGTGCGCGTACCGAGCTGCTTACAAAGCGGTCTCCGACTGTGCTTACGGAGGCGCGGCCTCTATGGCGGTCGAAAAGCGGGCTGACCCCTGATTTCCGCTTCAAAGGAGCAAAGAATTAATGAAGACCCCTGGTTTACTTAAGTGCGCCGGCGCCGTCGTTGCGCTCGCCGTCGTCTCGGCGTGCGGGAGCGGCTCGACGGTGACGCCGTCGGCCGCGACGCTCAATACGACCCACGTCGGTAGGACGCTGTTCGTGAGTGGGAGGCCGGTAACGGCGGAGAGGCTGAGTCCCCTGCCGCCTTTCGCAGAACTTGTACCGGATAAAGCGAAGTCGAAGGACTACGAGTTTGTCTTCAGCTATTACGGCTCGTACGCCAGCATTTTCAACTATCCAAAAAGCAAGGCGATGATCGGTCAGATTGATGGCCTTGGCGGCCAAGGGTGCACCAACGTTTTGTACGGCTACGGGAAGAAGATTTTCTGGAACGCCGGGCGTACGAACGACCTGATTACCGAATACAAGGTTCCAGAGAAGCTGCTCAGGTCTCTTTCTCTTGACTACACCTACACATCCAGCTGCGGCATGAACACTAGCGGCGATCTTGCGGTAGGCGTGCTAATAGGTAATTCCGGCGGTTCCGCCGGTCAAGTCGTGATCTTCAAGAACGCGAAGGGCTCGGGTACGGTGTACAACACTCCGTTATCCGAAGAGTTCTTTAACGGCTACGACGCCAAAGGCAATCTCTTTGCCGACGGGTTTCTCGAGAGCGGCAGCTTCGGACTGGTCGAGCTTCCAAAGGGCAGCAGCAAGTTCGTTACGATCAAGACGAGCAACTCTCCGGACTTTCCCGGCTCGGTGCAGTGGGATGGCACCTATGTCACCGTGTTTGACCAGGGCACAGCTCAGACGTACCAGTACACGGTTAGCGGAACGACGGCGACGTTGAAGACCACGATACAGTACACCGGGGCTAGCGATTGCGCCCAGACGTGGATCGTTAAGGGCCTGCTCTACTGCGGCGACGCGGGAAATAACGGCGGTGAGGTCTTCAAATATCCGGCCGGCGGTTCGCCGCTTGCGGTCTTCACGGGAGAGTTCGATGAGCCGCTCGGGGTGACGGCAGCGAAGAAATAGTCTTTAACGCACGTGCTCGCTGGGGTGCGCCGCACCCCAGCGAGCCCAACGTCGAAGCTTGGCGTGACGCCGTGCAAAGCGGCAGGGCGGTCCCCGACGACGGACGCACCGTGAAGGCGCGGCTCCAACGCCGGTAGAAGACCAAGTGAACACCAGTATCGCTGCTCGGGGTGCCGATCGCTAACTAAGCCTTGTCAAGAGACCGAGCGCGACGCCTGATATCTACTTCAAAGGAGCAAGGTTAATGAACACCGTTGGTTTACTTAAGTGCGCCGGCGCTGTCGTAGCGCTCGCCATTGTTTCGGCGTGCGGGAGCGGCTCGACGGTGACGCCGTCAGCCGCGACCTTCACTACGACCCACGTCGGTAGGACGCTGTTCGTGAATGGGAGGCCGGTAACGGCGGCGAGGCTGAATCCACTACCGCGTTATGCGGAACTTGTACCGGATAAAGCGAAGTCGAAGGACTACGAGTTCATCTTCAACGATTACGGCTCGTACGGCAGCATTTTCAACTATCCAAAAAGTGACGCAATGATCGGTCAGATCAATGGCCTTGGCGGCCAGGGGTGCACCAACGTTTTGTACGGCTACGGGAAGAAGATTTTCTGGAACGCCGGGCGTACGAACGACCTGATTACCGAGTACAAGGTTCCAAAGAAGCTGCTCAGATCGCTTTCTCTTGACTACATGTACACGTCCAGCTGTGCTATGAACACTAGCGGCGATCTTGCGGTCGGGGTCCTAATAGGTAATTCTGGCAGTTCCGGCGGTCAGGTCGTGATCTTCAAGAACGCGACCGGCTCGGGTACGGTGTACAATACTCCGTTATCCGAAGAGTTCTTTAACGGCTACGATGCCAAAGGCAATCTCTTTGCCGACGGGTTTTTTGAGAGCGGCAGCTTCGGACTGGTCGAGCTTCCGAAGGGCAGCAGCAAATTCGTTACGATCAAGACAAGCAACTCTCCGGTCTTCCCCGGCTCGGTGCAGTGGGATGGCACCAACGTTACCGTGTTTGACCAGATCACCAGCCAGACGTACCAGTACTCGCTTAGTGGAACGACGGCGACGTTGAAGAACACGATACAGTACACTGGGGCCGGCGATTGCGCCCAGACGTGGATCGTTAAAAGCCTGCTGTATTGCGGCGACGCGGGAAATAATGGCGGCGAGGTGTTCAAATACCCGGCCGGCGGTTCGCCGCTTGCGGTCTTCACGGGGAGCTTCGATGAGCCGCTCGGGGTGACAGCAGCGAAGAAATAGTCCGTTCTGCAAATCCATTGTGCTTGGGGAGGGAGTGTTCATGGCAGACTTGGATCGCTTTGCGCTTAGCATCGGTGCGGCTGCGGCCTTGCTCTCAGGATGCGACTCGCAGGCTACGTTCGCCGCGCCGGAGGCGATGAGGCAAAATACCTCCGGGGTGCGAGCTCCCTCCCAGCCGCGCTTGTTCGTCACGGAGTACGCCAGCAACAGCATCTTGGTGTACGATGCTTCCGGAAAGAGCCCGAGCCCCGAAAGGCAGGTCACGATCGGCTTGGAGGAGCCATCCGGAGATTGCATTGACGGGAACGGAACGTTGTACGTAATGAACGCTGCGGGTTGGATCTCGGAATACCCAGCCGGTCGAAGCCGCCCCACAAGGATCATAAAAAAGGGCCTCGGGGAGCCGGTGTTCTGCGCGATTGACAGCGAGGGCAATCTTTGGGTAACGGACCCTTACGTATTTCGCTTCAAACGGCGCTCGGGTCCAAGCCTAACCGAATATGCGCCGGGTTCGAGAAAACCGGCGACGATAATCATGAAGGGTCTGACCAACCCGCTCGGCGTCGCGATTGATCGGTCGGGAAATATTTACGTTGCAAATCGCGCGAGCTCAGGCAGTGGAAATGTCGTTGTTTACGCGTCCGGCAAGAAGGCCCCATTCCGCACCATCACCGATGGTGTAACGTCACCATTCGGCATCGCGGTCGATGCGAACGGGACGCTATACGTCGCCAATGAATTGCAAAACACGGTCGCTGAGTTTAAATCCGGCGCCAGCGAGCCAGATCAAACGATCACGCAAGGACTAGATGGCCCCGTGAACGTCACGGTCAACGAGCAAGGCTGGCTTTATGTTGTTAACTACGGCAGCAGCTCGATCGCCGAATTCGCACCCGGCTCACTTAAGCCGTCCAAGAGACAAATCGGCAAAGATCTCCATACGCCGGAGGGATCAGCGTACTGGCCGCCCCTGCTGCCATAACGCGTCACCGCGCGGTCTTGGCAGGCTGCGCCCACTCAGCGGCGGAGCGGCGAACGGGCCGGCGCATTCGCAGGTGCGCAATTATCGAGACTTTCTAACGGCGGGTGCCGGCGCTAACACGGCAAGCTCGCTCCGACCATCGCGGTCGGTGACAAAGGCGAGAATGCGGCCATCGTCGGCTACCCCTAAAGCGGCTTCTACGTGCCGCCCTCGGTCATTCTGAACGAGCTCGTCAAGCGGGAAGGCTCGAGGTGTTTTCTCACGCGCATTTGCGACGAAGCCACTTAGTAGAGCGTCCGAGCCTGGTCCGGTGGTTAATGTGCCCGCTATGACGCCGCTTCCCGAGATTGCGTACGCCGCACCCCGATCGTCTTTGGAAAGCATCAGCGTATGCCCATGGCGCCAGAGCACCGGGAAACCAGCGCTATGCAGCGGCAACGACCCCAAGTCGGGCACCGACGACTCATTGTCGCCGACCGCCTCTCCGTATGAGTCGATGCCGTATGCAATCCCGGGGCCGAGCGTGTTTCTCGCGCATGCGCGAGCGTTGGCGAGTTTGTTGAATGCGCAACGCCAAGCGACTGCGACCAAATCGTGATTTCTGGACGGTACAAGTTTGAGGTCTCCGTCGAATCCAGCTACGAATGCTCCGCTCATGGCGGTCGCATTGCCGATGCCGAGTGCAACGGTTACGCCCTCGTAGCTCACGCCTGATACCTCGGCCATGTAATACCGATCTTGCAACGCCAGGTCCAGATCCTCGTTAGGAAACCTGTCTTGGTAGTCGCCCACGAAAGCAAATATCAATCCGCCGTCAGCTGCCGAAATCGAAACGTTCTCAGGATCATCCGGCTTCCCAACTCCGCTAAATGCCTTGCCGGGCGGCACCGGGTGCCATCTGCCATTCCATACGAAACCTCGTCGCTCTGATCCCGAGTAGGCGCCGCTGAAGTCGGAGGTCAGCGTAACAAATGGCGTGCCATCCGGCGCCAGCGTGACGCGTTCGAAGTACGGGCAGGAATCGACATCGGCCATACAGTCTGACGGCTTAGTGGAATGCGGAAAGGCATTTGCGATGTCAAGGGATCGCGGTTGCAGGATCAGGCGCGTACCATTTGCTCGAACAATTAGTAGACGCCGCGCTGCGCCTCCAGGGTTACCTGTCCGCGTTAATAAGACGGCAACGGCGCCGTTTCGAGCGATCGCTTCGGACGTCGGCTCGGTCGAAACGTCGAAGCCGGACGTTGGTGTAACTAACGACCATCCTGACGGAAGCGAGATGGCGTGCAACGCATACACCGCTGCGGCGATGAGAGAGATCATGAGTCACTTTTCATCACTGTACCCCTTGCTCCGTAACGTCACGGCTCTCGGGAATTTCGGCCTTGCCTCAGCCGAGCCCCGGTGACTCCGCACGGCCATTGCCGCAATCCCTGAATCCCTGAGCCTCGCTGCCATGGGAACCGCAGGCCGCGAGCCGAACGTTCTTGACGGGCGCTCTGGTTACGGAGCGAGGGGAGGGTGTATGAAGATTTTAGGTTTGAGCCGCGCGGCGTTTACCAGCGGCTTTGCAATTGCGATGTTGGCGGGCTGTGGCGGATCGCAGTTCGCGGCCGGTACGAGCAGCGAAGTCAATCCCGCGACAGTACCGCGCGGCGAAAAACACTCGCAGAGCTTTACCTACACAGGCAGCAAACAGAGCTTTACGGTGCCGAGCGGCGTCACAAGCGTCACGGTGACGGCGAGCGGTGCGAGCGGCGAAGGGACGAGTCCCGATTCAAGGGGCGGCGCCGGCGGTTTGGTAAAGGCGAAGGTCGGCGTCACACCGGACGAGACGCTTCGGATCTTCGTTGGCGGGGAGGGCGGTATTGCCGGGCCCGGCTCCGGCGGTTTTAACGGCGGCGGCGATGGCGGCGCGCCGAGCGGCGGCCCAGCGTACGTTGGCGCGGGCGGCGGTGGAGGTGGCGCTTCGGATGTCCGGCAGAGTGGTGACAAAATTGCGGATCGCATCGTGGTCGCGGCCGGCGGTGCGGGCGCCGGCGTCTACGGTGGCTGCTGCAGCGGCAGCAAGAGCGGTGGCGGCGGCGCCGGCGGCGGCGAAACCGGCAAACACGGCGCGAACGGATGCTGCTACGGCCGAAGCGACGGTGACGGTGGTCGGGGAGGCGCGCAGAGCGCCGGCGGCTCGGGCGGCGAAGGCGCGAGCCACGGCAGCTGTTCTAATGATGGAACGAGCGGAACGCTCGGCAAGGGTGGCGCAGGCGGTCAGGGCTGTGGGTCGGCGTTCGGCGGCGGGGGCGGTCGCGGCGCCGGTGGTTACTTCGGTGGTGGCGGCGGCGGCGGAGGCGGTCGTTACAGCGGCTCCTATGACGGCTCCGGAGGCGGGGGCGGGGGCGGTTCTTCCTACGTCACGTCCAAGGCGAAGCAGATTTCGAATCGCCGAGGCGCGGCCGCATCCGGCAACGGGAAAATCGTCATTTCCTGGTAGGGCACAGACAACAAAATGAAGGCTCCGATGTCGAGCCGGCGAGCGAATCATTATGCAGACCCAAGTGAGCCCACCTGCCCGCCTGGGACCTTGCCATCCACACCGCCGCAGTGGCCATCGTACGTGGCCAAAGACTACAACGAGCCCGGGCAGCCTGGGCTAACATCCAAAGAGATTTCAATGATCCGCGAGGCGCTTCGAAGAGTGAAGTCTTGCCAAGAAGATATGGTGCGGTATGCTTTCCCTTCGAATCCAAGACTTGGTATACCGTTCGTCGTCTTCTTTGAGCCGTGGATCAGCCCAACCCACTTGACGCACGTCTTTTGGACGACTGGCACATATTTCAAATGGGATGGCGAGGTCTTCACGACAAGAGCTGCCCCGGCCGCGGTGTCAGCGGACATCAGATACGATATCGGCCGTATGCCTTGCCCTATCAAGGGCACCGAGAATGGCGCACCCGCATTCGCTTCTCCGGCGAACTTGTCGCGGTAGCCAAAAATCAACGACGCCGAGATCGACCCAATGCTAGCGCAGAACTGAGATGCGTGTCTTGCGTTGCGCGTGGCTCCCGGCGAGTTGGAAGGACAAAGACAAAGGCATCTCGGATGCACCGGTTCCCCTCTCTATCTATAATAAATTCCTGGTCGATCCCGGCGGATACCAGATCAGCACTGGATCGGAATTGGAGTCATCAAATGAACAGCGTACAAATCGAACAGAAAAGCTATGAGATGCCCCCGCGGGACGGGTTCACCGTCACACATTTTATCACCGTCGCCGACATCGACCGATCGGCTCGCTTCTACGAAAAGGTCTTCGGCGGCCGCGTTCTGAGCAGAGGCGACAGCAAGGGCGCGTCTGGGCACATTCAGATCGCGAATACGTGGCTCATTGTCAACGTTGGGGGCGGCCCAACTCCGGATAAGCCCTCGGTAACGCTCAGCGTTCCCGCCGACCCAGATACGGTGAGCAGCTTTTTGAATATCCGCGTTGCCGATATTCAGGCATGCTATGAATTATGGAAGAGCCGAGGCGCCGAGTTCATCACGGAGCCGAAAGATAAGTACGGCGAGATTCGCTGCTACATTCGGGATCCCGACGGTTACATTATCGAGGTCGGACAGAGCAAGCCGGATCCAACCGACGTGCTTTAGGGGACAAGCAGCACTTTGCCGATGCCGCCCTTCGCCTCCGCAGCCACTCCAGCGGCTGCGTCCCGCAGCGGAATCCGCCGGTCGATTGGAATCGTAAGCTCGCCAGTGGCGACGGCCTCCATTATCGCGCGAAGTTGCGCGCTGTTCGATTTAGAGCGGAACGAGACGACCTTGACCGCTGGATACGCGTCGGCGTTGCCCGGCGGACCCGTGACCGATGCGAAGGTCCCGCCGGCTTTGACTTTGCCCATCAGTTCGGACGCCGTCGCACCGCCCACACAGTTCGCGACGATCTCGACTTGCGGCAGCGCTGCAAACGCGGCAGGATCGTCCAGTGCAACGGTGCGATGCGCGCCGATGCTTTGCGCCTGATCAAGCTGGCTCTGAAGGACCCCTGCGATGACGGTGCCGCCGAGCTTCTTGGCCATATACACGGCAGAACGGCCGACTCCGCCGGCGGCCCCTGCGACGATTACCGTATCGCCCGGCTTCATACCGCTCCCCATCGAGATCAGCTGGCTGCCGGTCAGCGTGACGAGCGGCAGTGCCGCCGCATCAACGAGGTCGAGCCCGCTGGGAACCTGCGCGAAGAGTTCCGCTTTCGCGACCACGAGCTCGGCGAACGTGTGATCCGCCCAGGCAGCAACTCGGTCGCCCACTGAAAGTTCGTTTACGCCGCTCCCCAGCTGCGCGACCGTTCCCGAAACATCCCAACCGAGCACGGCGGGGAATTGCAGCGTACGCCAAGCTTCCGTCGCCCCGCTGATCCAATGCACGTCGATCGGATTGATCCCGGCCGCGGCAACTTTGACGAGCACTTCGCCCGCACCCGGAACGGGATCCGGAAGCTCTTCGTACATGAGATTTTCTGGTCCGCCGTACCGGTGCAGAACCGCCGCTTTCACGATCTCACTATTTCACCGGTTATTCTTCGACCGAGAGCAGCATGCCATCTCGCCTTACTCCTCGTAGCACGAAAAGACCGGCATGAGGAGTTCGGCCTCGCCGGCTTAGTTCCATTGCGGTTCACCGCGCGGGGGCCGGCGAGCCTAGCGCGAAGCTCCTTTCGTCACGTTCCGCCCTTTCCGAAAGTTCTTCTAGTCATGAAGGGCTCAGTGTGCGGGCCGCTGATTGCGCTAGGATTCGCTACGCTTCCGAGTTTTTCGAGTGCATCGTGCGTGCCCGGAGCCAAGCCGTCCTATCATGACATCTCGGCCATCTATTTCCGATCAGAGGGGGTCACGGAACCTGTTGCAGTCCGTCGCGGCCATCGCGTCCAGCGTGGAGCCTGTCCTGTTACGGTTGCCCTCTACGTTTCGCTAAACGACGTGGCTAAGGGCGGAGGTCCCGCCTGTCTCAAAAGCCGCTTCGGCGAAGTGCAGCACGCCTGCTGCGGAGCGACGGACTCAACGACAGAGGATTCGCCACCGGTCATCTTCGATCGACTGCTGGCGGTGCTGGAGAAGGATCACTTCTATGACATCGCGCCTTCATCGCAAACATTTCCCTCAAATGGCGCGGCACTGTATCTCCTTGCCGTCATGCGCTGCGCCGCTCAGCCTCATGACAAGAACATTAGCATCGCGTTCGTCGGGACACCGCAAGCAAAACCCAATACGTCCATATTAGCCCTGAGTATCCCCTTTGGGTCTTTGGCGGGGGACGCTTACGACTCGAAGATACTTATGCTATTTGCTGATTTCACCCGTGCAGTCTACCAATCTCAGTGGACCGAACAAGACATATGGTAGGCTAGCCTGCGCGTTCGAAAGCCACCACGCCAGTGCCCCGAATGGGATCACTCGATGGCTAGGTTGTGCGGCGGCAGCCAAAGGCGGGGCTGTCACTTTCGGCCACTCCCGTTCGATTATAGATCGACGACTGCTTTTGGGGGGTTCCGTGAAATACATTGCGTGCCTGTCTCTTACCATGCTGCTCGCCTCTTACGCTTCGGCGGAAGGCCAAACGACGCAAGCAGCATCGAAATACCCAACAATGGCACCGGTCGGGAAGTACCTTATGGAGTCCGCCGGGGAAATCGCACTCGCGCGCAGCGCAGGTCCGGCCTCGGTCTCGGCGCACGCCTCGGTGCTGGTGCTCGGCAAGCAGGGGTACTACGTCGCCCTCAAGGGTGACAACGGCTGGGTCTGTCTTGTCGAACGCTCTTGGACGGCTGGACTCGACGACCCCGAGTTCTGGAATCCGAAGGGGCGCGGTCCGAGCTGTTTCAATCCCCCGGCCGTGCGAAGCGTGCTGCCGCAGTATGTGGAGCGAACGAAGTGGGCGTTAGCAGGCGACACTCGCGAACAGATCGCGAAGAAGGCACAAGCAGCGTACGCGAGTCATCATTTCACCGACCCCGCACCCGCCTCGTTTGCGTTCATGCTCTCGAAAGGGGGCTTCCTCAACGATGAGGTCGCGGGGCCGTGGCTACCGCACGTGATGCCGTTCATCGCGTACAACCAAGTATCGACCTGGGCCGCCGGCTGGGATGGATCGCCGGTCATTGCTGGGCCGCATATGCGCCCGTACGAACCGATGACGATCTTCATTCCGGTCCGTCGGTGGTCGGACGGTTCACCGGGTCCGCCGGTCCCAGTGGTGCACTGACCCCAGCGGAAGCGCGGTCCTCCTCGTCAACATGGTTTGGTGAAAGGCGCGAGGCTAGGCCGCGGTACAGATGGCGCATCGCGTCGTTGAGAAGCGCGGAGATTCGGAACAGGCCGTCGCCCGATACGCGCAGCGCCATCCACGGAGTGCCTTGATGCCGCTGCACCAAGAGGTACGTCTGACTGCCGAGCGCGTAGATCGCGAATAGGTCCGACTCGGCAACCAGTTCCAGATCCTGGACGGTCGACTGGTCGATACGCTCGTTGAAATGCATATTCAGAAGGGAAAGTCGTTCTTCGTCAGGCCAACGTTGAACTTCAGATCGTCGACCGATTCATCGAGCACGACCTGCGATCCCGAATACATCACCTGGCGGATCGGCCAGTGAGTCGCTGCCGAAAGGTAGACGATTTGTTCTGTGATGGCGTGATTCGATGCCGGATCTGCGACCTTGAGGTCCAGGCGAATGGTCTCGGTGCCCCCGACTCTGCCGCCGTCGCTCTGCGTGAGCGTTCCGGGAATGGTCTGATAATTGTCGATGATACCAGGCAGCAGACCGTTCGGAATCGTTACGCCGTGCAGCGAAAGGGCGCGCGGGTCGTCCAGATTGATCTTCACGTGGATACCCGAAAGAATGCCGCCCATATGGCCGCTGATTTGGTCGCCGCCAACCCACACCGCACCGCCCCCTCTGCCGTCGCCGCTGACGATCAGCGTCTTTAAGTAGTGCGGCTTCATGAAAGAATATTCGTAGACGCGGTCCTGCGACTTCGCCCCGTTGACTTCGTGCGAGTGCAAAACGCACGTGTAGTCGCTCACGTCGGCGAACGTCCGGTCGAACGCAGCAATCGCCGGGTTCTCTTTGGTCGCGCTCGCAGCGACGCAGCTTGCTCCGACGAAGGCGGCGAATAGCCATAAAGAACGCTTCAATCTACGCGGTCCTCTCTTCCCGAAGATGTAAACGCTCACGAGGGGTCGCACGTTCGTCGTGAGCGTACCAAAGTTTCCTTCGACCCTGATGAGAGTAACGCATTTTGCACGGCAAGGGGCTCGCGAGGGAACGCCCGCCTGCTCGCCGATCTCCGGAGGATTGCGCGAACAACGCTTCGGGGTTATGCCGGCAGATGCTATGCCCAGGAGTTCGCCCGGGGCGCGAGCGATAGATACGACGGGGGTACGAGCCGATGAAATGGGCCTTTGAACCGGGACACAGCGCAGCTCACTTCCGAGCACGGCATATGATGGTCACTTGGGTGCGCGGCTCCTTCAGAAACGTTGAGGGAACGCTGGAGTTTGATCCCGACGATCCGCGGAAACTATCGGTCTCAACGGAGATCGGCGCATCCACGTGTTGGACGGGGGTCGAAGCGCGCGACAATCACCTGCGCAGCGCCGACTTCTTGCACTGCGAGCAGTTTCCAAAGATCAGCTTCAGCAGCACGAGCGTTGAGGAAGTCGGTCCCACGGACTATCGGGTTACGGGCGACCTTACGCTGCGCGGCGTTACGCGGCCGGTCACGCTGAGCGTGCACTTCCACGGTACCTGGGAGACTCCGTGGTGGGAAGACGGCGTCGACAAAGGCCCCAAGAAGCGAGCCGGTTTCGCCGCGAAAACGCAGATCGATCGTTATGACTTCGGAATCAGCTGGAACGACGCGATGGCCGGCGGCGGCGTAGTCGTCAGCCGTCTCGTCGATATCATCGTCGACGTCGAAGCGATCCTGGTCTCGTAGCCGCACCGATCGCGAAAAGGCTGAAACCATGAAGGATAGCAATGCAGCGAAAAGTGAGTCGCCGTCGAAGCTGATCCACGCAAGGATTAAAGAGCTCGGCGACTGGCGAGGTAAGATGCTTTCGCGTCTGCGCGCCCTTATAAAACAGGCCGACCCCGATGTGATTGAGGAGTGGAAGTGGAGGGGTGTTCCGGTGTGGTCGCACGGCGGAATCATCTGTACGGGCGAAACGTACAAGAACGTGGTGAAACTCACGTTCGCAAAAGGTGCCGCCGTTGCAGACCCGTCGAAGCTCTTCAATTCCAGCCTCGAGGGTAACGTCCGGCGCGCTATCGACATCCATCAGGAAGAGAAGGTCGACGAGGCCGCGTTCAAGGATCTGATCCGCGCCGCCGTAGCACTCAACCTGGCGAAGAAGAAGTGACTACCGGGCCTTAAAGCCCAAGGAGCTGCCGAACGCGTTCGGGTCGTGAGATAACGTACATCTCGCGGATGCGCCCGCCGCCGACGACAAATCCCATGATCGAGAGCGGCTGGCCATTGGCGAGCCACGACAGTACCCCCGGCGATCCGTTGACGACCACGGGTTCGATCCGCGCAACGACCTTGGTGGAGAAGGTAACCGCCTGTGAAGCGACGGCGTGCGCGCCGCGAATGCCCTTTGCCGCCGGTTCGCGATCGGCGAGCAGCAGAACGTCGGGGTCGAGCACCGCTACGAGCGCTTCGAAGTCACCTTCACGAGCCGCGGCGAGAAAGGCGTCGACGACGGCGCGCCGTTGCGCGAAGCCGGCGTTGGGCGGGGTTGCTCCCTGCACGCGCCGGCGCGCGCGGCTCGCGAGTTGACGCGCGGCCGCCGGCGATTTGCCGACGACCGATGCGATCTCCTCAAACGGCATCGCAAACATATCGTGCAGCACAAACGCAAGGCGCTCGGAGGGCGTGAGACTGTCGAGAACGACCAGGAGAGCCAGGCCGACCGAATCGGCCGTCACCACTTCCTCTTCGGGGCTCTCCTCGCGGCTCACGATGAAGTCCGGAATGCCAAGCTCGAGCGATTCCTCGCGTTTGGCCCGGCGCGTGCGCAGCATGTCCACGCAGATCCGCGCCACGACCGTCGTGAGCCAGCCGCCGACATTTTCGATGCCGCCGTTCTCTCGCTGACTGAGGCGCAGCCACGCTTCTTGCACCGCGTCGTCGGCGTCGTCGAGCGAACCCAGCATTCGATACGCAACGCTTCGCAAATGCGAGCGGTTTTCTTCAAACCTTTCCGTCAGCCAATCCGCCATCCCCGATGACACTAAACCTTCCAGTCGCCTACGACCTGTCGTACGGCGGCGTTGAGCCGGTTCCAGACGTTGATATTCGCAATCGCAATGACCAGCGTCGCGAGGCCGGCTTCATCGTAATGACGGGCGGCTTCGTCCCAGACGTCGTCGGAGACGGGCTCTGAGCCGTCGCTGATGCGCGTCAGCGCCTCGGTGAGCGCGAGTGCGGCGCGCTCGGCTTGGTCGAAAGCCGGATTATCACGCCAGGCAGCCACGCCGAAGATGCGTTCGTCGGTCGCGCCGTGGCGTTTGAGCTCGCGCGAGTGCATATCGACGCAGACGCTGCAGCCGTTGATTTGGCTCGCGCGCAGTTCGACCAGCAGCAGCGTCGGCAGCGGCACGGCGGAGTTGTGCGCGACCTTTCCTAGGGCCTGGAGCGCCCGCATCGCCTCGGGAAAGATCGCCACGGGGTGTTTGATGCGGGCTTTGAGTTCGATCGTGTGAGTAGTCATGCCACTCTGACGAGATGTCCCGGCAGAATGTGACCTGGAAGGGGCGGTCGTTAGGCGCCGCTGCGTACCGAGCGGAACGTCGCGCGAACGTCTTCCGAGAAGAGCTGCGGCTGCTCCCAGGCCGCGAAGTGGCCGCCCACGTCGTGCTTCTTGTAATACACGAGCTTCGGGTAGGCTTTCTGCGCCCAGCTTTGCGGCGCCGTGTAGATCTCGTGGGGAAATGCGCTGACGCCGGTCGGAATCGTGACCCCCTTGACGTCGAAGAAGTCGAGCTTATTCTCCCAGTAGAGGCGAGCGGACGAGATGGCGGTCTTCGTCAACCAGTACATCGTGATGTTGTCGAGCACGTCGTCGCGCGAGAGGCCGCCGGGGTTCCCGGCAAAGGCCGGTGCGATCATCTCGTAGCTATCCTTGTCGTGATCGAGGATCCAAGCCGCAAGGCCAACCGGCGAATCCATCAAGGCATAGAGGGTCTGCGGGCGGTTGCTCATCTCGACGGCATAACCGAGATGGTGCGTGTAGAAATCCGCGAGCTGTTGGTACGCGTGCAGTTCGTCACCCGAAAGGGCGGCCGGCGCCGGTTGGTTCGACTTCGCTTTTGCCAGAATGTCTGCGGGTACCGTACCCGGCATGTTGCTGTGAATCGCCATCACTTGACCCGGCGCGAGCAGCGCGAGCTCTTGAGTCACGGAGGCGCCCCAGTCGCCGCCTTGCGCTACGAATTTCGGGTAGCCGAGCCGCTCCATCAAGGGGACCCACGCCTTGGCGATGCGCACCGGGTCCCAGCCGAGGGTCGCCGGTTCGGGTGAATAGCCGTAGCCCGGTATCGAGGGAATGACTAAATGAAAAGCGTCGGCTGCGCTCGCACCGTGCGCGGTGGGGTTGGTGAGCAGATCGATGATCTTGGTCTGCTCGATGTACGATCCCGGCCACCCGTGCGTAACGATCAGCGGCAACGCGTTATCGTGCGGCGAGCGAACGTGGATGAAGTGGATGTCCTGTCCGTCGATTTCCGTGAGGAATTGCGGTATCGCATTCAACTTTGCTTCGGCCCTGCGCCAATCGTAATCACCCGCCCAATAGGTTGCGAGCGCCTGTGTCGTCGCCAGCTGAATACCTTGCGAGTCGTCGGGAACCAGCTCGCGCGTGGGCCAGCGCGTCGCCTTTATGCGCGCGCGCAGATCCGCGAGCTGCGCGTCGGGAACGTTGAGCTTCGGAAAAGCGCGGACGGCCGTGCCGGCAGTGCCCGGTTCCTGAACCTGCGTCATGTTGGCAGTCCTCTCAGATGCATTTTTGGTGGATCGCGCGCAGCCGGCGAGCGCGAGCTGCGTTGCTGCGAGACTAACTGTGGCGCCATTGACGAAATGACGACGGATCACTGCGGATCTCTTTGCATACAGCTTGCCTCCTAGGCGGGCGGACTCGATTCCCGCGGGGCCCAGCGGTTCCTCTCGCGGCAATCGACCGCGCTGACCCTGCGAGCACCCGCTTGCTTTCAGCGCTTTTTTAGGCAGGGCGGCGCAATCAGATTCGAGCACCACTCGGCTCGACATGCGCACGTGCAGGCACCGAATCTGAAGAATCCTCTCCGCCATCCGCCGTTTCTCGTTTATCTGGGCGCGCGGTTTTTCTCGGAGTTTTCGTACCAGGTGGGGGCCGTCGTTATCGGTTGGAACATCTACGCGCTCACGCATAGCGCCTTCGATCTTGGCATGGCGGGGCTGGTGCAGTTCCTCCCGACGGCGCTGCTCGTTTTCGTCACGGGCTCGGCAGCCGACCGCTTCAGCCGCCGCCGCGTGATGCAAGCGTGTCAGGTCGCGCAGGGCCTCGTCGCAGCGTTTCTGACATTGGGAAGTCTCGAGCACTGGTTGACCGTGCCGGCAATCTTCGCGGCGCTTGCGGTGCTCGGTGTCGCGGACGCTTTCGAAAGCCCGGCGACGGCGGCCTTACTCTCGGCCGTTACCGAACGCGGCACGCTGCAGCGCGGCGCCGCACTTTCGTCGGGCGGGCTACAGTTCGCCACGATCGCCGGGCCTGCACTGGGCGGACTGCTCTACGCGATCTCGCCCGCCGTGCCGTATGGACTGATGTTCGCCTTCTGGGCGGTTGCTGCAGTCCTCAGCGGGTCGATCGCCGCGGCCCGAAGCGTTGCCGCGCCATCGCGCGAATCGCGCACGTTTCGCGAGCTTTGGGCGGGCGTCGCGTTCGTGCGCAGCGAGCCGGCGATCCTGGGCACGATCTCGCTGGATCTCTTCGCAGTTCTTTTCGGCGGCGCGACGGCGCTGCTGCCGATCTACGCGCGCGACATCCTGCACGTCGGGCCGCTCGGCCTGGGCATCCTTCGCGCCGCACCCGCCGTCGGGGCCCTCCTGATGACCGTGGCGCTGGCGCGACGTACGATTTCGCGGCGTGCGGGGCGGCGGATGTTCGGCGCGGTGATCGTCTTCGGGCTTGCCACGATCGTCTTCGCACTTTCACACTCGTTCTGGCTTTCGCTCTTCGCCTTGGCGGTACTGGGCGCGGCCGACACGATCAGCGTCGTCATTCGCTCGTCGCTCGTGCAGCTCCGAACACCCGACGCCATGCGGGGACGCGTCGGCGCCGTCAACTTCCTGTTCATCAACGCGTCGAATCAACTCGGCGCATTTGAGAGCGGAACGGTGGCGGCGTTTCTCGGGGCGGTGCCGTCGGTGTTGCTCGGCGGCATTGCTAGCGTCGCGATCGCGTTTCTCTGGATGTGGCTGTTTCCGTCGCTGCGCACTATGGAGCGGCTTGAGTAGCGGTCACCTTTAGGCGGCGGACCATCAGCGTCAAGTAGTTGGCGCGTCGAACAGCGCAAAGAGCGCAGGGTCCATGAAATTATTGAGGACGGCGATTTCGCCGTTCGCCACGGTCAGCACGTGACCACTCGCTGCGCGGCGGCATGCTGAAGATCGCGTCCCCTTTGAGCATTGCAACGAGCCCCGTAATATCGGCCTTTTGCCAGGCGATGATGTAGCGATCGAGCAGCTCTCGTTCGCTCGCGGAGCTTGGAGCGGAGACTCCTCTCGCCGAGCGACCGCGAGGACCTTCGCGCCGGCCGCGGCTGCGGCGCGAACCGTCTCACGCCCGGTTCCTTGGCTGCCCCCGACGATCGCGACGTTTTTTTCGTTTAAAGTCTTCATGCCGACACGACCCCAACCGGAGCGAAAACTCATCGGTTTCCGTCTCCGGTTTTGCCATGGGCGACGTTCGGCGGTGCGCGGCGGGCGTTGCTAGCCTTTGCGGCAGAGCGGCGGAGCCGGGTTCGGCTCCTCCGTGCTGACCGCTACCTTCCATCGCTGCGGGCCCTTCGACACGACTTCGATCTGGTGCGGGATCGGCAGGGGAAAATCGGGACTCACGAGGGTGCACTTATACGCCGCCTTGTTTGCGCACGGCGACGACGGGGCGAGCTGTTCGACGTAGAACGAGCGCGGCGTGTGGAGCGAAATCGGTGTCGAGCGGATCCGCGCGGCATAGCAATTCTGCGGAAGCGTAACCGCGGCTTCGACGATGAACGTCGAGTGGTGGGCTCCGGCGGTAACGCTGCTCGCGGTCGCCGGCTCCCAGGCCGGAGCGCTGAGCGCCGACAGCGGCTGGATGATAAGAAACAGCAGTAAGGCCGAGGTAGAAAGAGCAACAGGACGCATGGCATGACCTCCTCTTCGGTAGCGTAGGGTTCCGCGAGGTAGGTTAGGCCGGCAGGCGCTCTACACCTCGGAGGCTGTCCGGAACGGTGAATCGGCGACGATCCAAGAGGCTCCCGCAATCAGGAAGTTCAGCGCGAACTCAGACCAGTTGAGATGAGCCTGCGGGTGGGCGATCAGCAGCGGGATCCACACCAGGACTCCAAAGAGCGCGATCATCAGGCTCATCAATCTTATCGCGAGCCGCGTCCGGCGATTCACGAGAATGGCGGCGGCCGCGACCGCAAAAGCGACCGTCGTGAGCACCGCCCAAAACATTTGATTAGGAGGGATCCAGTGCGGCACCAAACTCGCAGTGAAGCGCAGATAGAATATCTGCGCGAGCGTAAAGGAGATCGCGCAGAGCCCAAGCCCAACGCGCGCCGCCTGCGCGAGCGCGGCCGATCTCGCGGCGTTCACGCCGGCGATCGCGATGAGCGCGACTGCTCCGCAGAGCAGAGAGAACTGTTCGAAAAAGCTGCCGTAGTGTTCGTAGGCGCGCGGCGCGGCGATGATGTCGGGAATGCAGGCCAACGAGAACAGCAGGTAGACGACGCCGAGTATTACGGACGCCGCGCGGAGGCTGCGCGGATAGAGCAGGGCGAGGCCGCCGGCGATCTGCGCAATCATGAGGATGTTGCCGACGATCGCGCCAAACGGCAGGCTCCAAATCCTGATAAGGGTTTGCCAGGTATCGGCGTCGTGCCACATGAGGGCAACGACGCCGAACAGCACCGCCGATGCGCCGAAAACAATCCGTCCGTACAACGGCGCTCTCATGCACCCTCAACGCGCGCGCGGGGCAACGTGTGACTTAAGCGTGGTTCGAAGGGGCGGCGTAGATCGGGCAGGCCTTTTCGAATATGAGCAGGCCGTGCTGCGCCGCGGGCCAGCTCCCGAAGAACTCGAAGGCCCCCATCGCGACGAAGGCGATGAGAACCGCGAATAACGCCGGAGTGAAATCCAAACCGCCTGAGAGGCCTTTTTTGAGCTTCATGGTCCAATTATCTTAAACCGCGGATCGAGGGCGCAGTTTCGCCGGTATGCCGGCGCCCGCTGAGGAAGAACCCGAAATTGTGGCTGGTCGAAGCGCGCGATCCCCGATTTCCATTCCGATCGTCGAAACGGTGCGGCTGCGCCTGCGCGGCCACCGAAAAGACGACCTTGCCGCTTGCGTCGCGATGTGGACCGAGCCAATCGTAACGAGATACATCAGCGGGCGCCCGTCGACCGAGCAGCAGACGTGGTCGCGGCTGCTTACCTACATCGGACATTGGGACCTCATGGGCTTTGGCTACTGGGCGATCGAGGAGAAGAGCACGGGCGATTTCGTTGGAGAGGTCGGCCTCGCCGACTTCAAACGCGATATCGCGCCATCGATGAAGGGGAGTCCCGAGCTTGGGTTTGCGCTGATCCCGAGCGTTCACGGAAAAGGCTACGCGACGGAGGCCGTGCGCGGAGCTCTCTCTTGGGCCGACGCAAACATCGCGCAGCCCAGGAGCGTGTGCTTAGTGAATCCGCAAAACCTCGCGTCCAGGCGCGTCGCGGAAAAATGCGGCTACGAAGTCTTCGAGGAGAACCTTTATAACGGACAAGGCGTTCTGTTCTTGGCTCGCACTGCGAAGCGATAGATTACTTTGATTCCTGTAAGAGCTGTTGGATATCGATGCCCCGCTTCACCGGCCACAGCAGGCTCCACGTGATGCGCAACGTCGTCTGGGGTGCGGCTAACGGTCGAATCACGTTGGTGTAGTACACAGCCGTCAGCTGCATCAGCTGGTCGCCGTCCTTAAAGGTTTTCGCAACACCCCCGCCCAGAGGGACGATCCACTTGGTTCCCGGTACGTTCGCATTCGACGTCAGTATTGGTGCGGAGCTGATCGCCCAGCCGTCCTTTAAGTTGTAGTTCACAAACGGCTGAACGAGGAAAGTGTTAACGCTCGGGCGATTCGGCAGGCCGGCAACCGACCAGAGCTGGGTTACGAGCGAGCCGAGAACCCATTTTCCCGGCATCACCAATGCCACCACGTCGGGCCCGGCGGACCACTTGCCCGAACCGAGCGTGTTCGGCGTTGCCGTCGGGAACTGGAAGATCGGTCCGGCGCCCCAGATCAGCTGTCCGGGCTTCGTCTTTGGCGCGAAGAAGAGCTGCTCTTGAACGTCGCTCAGGCCGAGGCTCGACGGACATCCGAGGGGTGACGTGCAGACGACCGGCGACTCCGGCGACGGCTGATTGATGAGCGGGAGGATCGTTCTCGCGATCAGCGTCAGCTTCGGACTCAGCATGATCGGAAAGACCGGCTGCACGTTGAGGTTGTACTGCAGGCGCGTGTAGGGCCCATATCCGTTGTTGAAGTTGTTCTGAAACGGAAAGACGGTGATGTTGCCCACGGGGTTTTGCGACGTCTTGATTATTGCCAGGCGCAGCGCTTCTTGCTGCTCGGGCGTCAGCTTACTCGCGTCGAAGCCGGCGGTATCGGCGTTTGAACCTCTGCTTGGCGCCGGTGCCGCAGCCGCAGGTGAGGGCGACGGTGAGGCCGATTGCGCGCGTGCGAGACCCGGTGACACGAAAAGGAGCACGATTGCCGATATGCCGGTCGCTTTTACGAAATTCGTCGTCACGCAATCCGATTCTAGCTAGGTCGGCGTCGGCCGAAGTGAGGGTACGAGCTTACGGCTCCAATCGATCGGTGCGATCTTGCCGACGAGGAAGATCCAGGCAGCGCCGCTGAACAGCGCGAGCACCGCGGCGATGGTGAAGGCCATGACAAAACTTCCCGTGCGATCGACGAGAATGCCGGTGAGCGATGGCGCGATGATACCCGAGATGTTCGAGAGCGTGTTTTGGATGCCGGCCCATCGCCCCGCGGCCTCGGGTCCCGCGATCGTCTGTCCGACGACGAAATTGTTGGCGTGTAGGAACCCGTCGCCGATGCCGACACCGAAGAGCCAGAACACGGACGCAAGATCGTTCGAGTAGCCGACGCCGAGCAACGAAACCGCCGCAACCACAGCGCCGATTCCGAAGACCGTCTTGCGCGCGACCGTCGGCGTCACACCGCGACGAATGAAGTAGTCGGCCGCGAGCCCGGAACAGACCATCGTTACTCCCATTAAGAGAAACGTCGTGCCGCCGATGCGCGCCATTTGCGGCAGCGTCCAGTGACGCTCGTGCACGAGATAGTACGGGATCCACGTCAGCAGAAAATAGAGCAGGTAGTTGGAGCAAAAGGCTCCCACCGAGGCGCCCCACAGCGAAGGCTCGCGCAGGAGAAATTCCACTCGAGCGGACTGCGCCGCGCGGGCGTGCGCGTCGGCGCCTTGATGCTGACCCCGCTGCGCGATCGCTAGCCAAGCGGCGACCCACAGCAAGCTGATCGCGCCGAACGCGATAAAGAACGGTCGCCAGCCGTACGCGGCGATCGCCATTCCGCCGAAGAAAATGCCAAACGCCGGTCCAAACGAAATACCCGACAGGACGATACCGTTAGCGAAGCCGCGCTGCGTTTCGCTGATGTACTCGACCAATGAATGCGAGACCGCCGGAAAGGTGACCGATTCGCCGAGCCCCAGCAGCAGACGGCAGGCGAAAAGGGCCGCAAAGCCGCCCGCGAAGCCGCTAAGTATCGTCGCGAGCGACCAGAGAAGAAAGCCGGTCACGAGCACTCGGCTCGCGCCCATCCGGTCCACGAGCCATCCGACAAACGGCTGCACGGGCATGTACGTAATGAAGAAGGCGGTCAGAAGAAAGCCGAGTTGCGAGGCCGTCAAGTTCAACTCGCTCTTGACCAGCGGCGCCGCCGTCGACAGATTTCCTCTGTCGATGTAATTTATGAAGATCAGGACGCCGAGGAGGGCGACCATGCCAAAGACGCGCGGCGCCACGCATGGAGGTTCGCAGGGCAAGCGCGAGCTCCTCGCCGCAGGCGCGGTGCGCACGTGCCTGAAGTACCCTCCGATGGCGACCAAAGAGCAGGTTCAAGAAGCGATTTTCAAGTGCGAGGGATTTCGCGTCGCGCTCGAGCTCCTCGATGAGAAACGCCGCGCGTTACCGCCGTACGAGTATCCGGTCATGGCTCCGCAGCGGTGGAAGGTCTCGGATTGGAAGAACGCGCGCCTCGAAGCGTACCGATTGCTTGTGAGGGGGGCGACGATTTATCGAGGGGACGGGAGCGCGATTCCCCGCGACCTCCAGCTCGGCAAACTTCGCGATACGTATTACGAGGCGAATTACGGATCGCTCGATCCGCTCGGCGAACCGCCCGCGCAGCAAGGCGCGAGCCAGAAAGTAACCTCTCTGACGGCGCATCGAGAGCGCTCGAAATAGTCGTGGGAACCCGGTTTGGGTTCCCACGAACGTGTTGCCTTGATTCAGCCCCTAGGTGGTCTTCCGCCACCACCCGCGTGACCGCCGCCGCCGCCAGGCCGTCCGCTGCCACCTGGAGGCCGCCCGCTGGACATGCCGCCGCCACCAGGCCGTCCAGCGTATCCGCCGCCGGGATGACCGCTATATCCGCCGCCCGGCCTTCCGGACATTCCGCCGCCCGGGCGTGCACCGTAGGTTCCTCCACCGGAGCGGCCGCTATAAGCGTGGCTGACTCCGCTCGCGCGAGATCCGTAACCGACCTGCGAACGTCCGCCGCTGGAATGGCCTCGCGTCACTCCCAAGTTATAGTGACTAGCCGATCCGCTGCGATGTGCGGTTGCCGGGGCGTTGTGATGCGCGGCTGCTACCGATCCACTGCGATGTGCGGTTGCCGGGGCGTTGTGATGCGCAGCTGCTACCGATCCGCTGCGATGTGCGGTTGCCGGGGCGTTGTGATGCGCGGCCGCAAGTTGTCCGTGCATCTGGTGCTGCGCGTTATGCCGATCGGCTGCGGTGATTGCATGCATGTTCGCTGGATGATGCGCGGCACTCATCGGCCGCTGTACCGCAGCGGTTCGCGGGTGCCCGTGGTTTACCGCGGCGAGCATACCGCGATCGCGCGAGGCGACTCGCTGATGAGCCAGCTGCGAACGAGTCGCCGCGAAGCCGCGCTGACGCGCGACGAGCTGGGCATGCGTTGGGCGGGCACTGATGCCGCCACGGCCGCCATTAAATGCTACCCGGGAACCGCCGTGGATTGTCCCCCGCCTGATGACGGTGCGGTTGTACGTATTGTGGATAAACGTCCGGTTGACGTTGACGACCGACGTGTTGTAGTTGAACGCACCGCCCGACCAGTATCCGCCGACGAACCCGGTGCCGAAGTAGCCGTACCCATAGTTAATTCCGCCGTAAAAGCCGACGGTCGGGCCCCAGTAGCCGGCGTTCCAGAGATACGCGCCGTTAAGGTAGCCCCAATATCCCGGCGTCCAGTAATCGCCGACGACCGGAGGAGCCGTCCAGTAGCCCGGCACCCAGTAGTAGCCGTAGGATCCCCAGCCCCAGTATCCCGGGATCCACTGATAGCCCGGATACGGTGCGGCCGGCGCCGCGTAATAGGGTAATGCCGGCGGCGGGTAGCCTGAAGAGACGCCGACGCCCCAGCCCGGACCGCCGAAACCGACGGTGAACCCGACCTGCGCCGACGCGGCCAGAGGCACGGCGGCGATGAGGACGGTCGCGACTAGCGCGGTGAGCGATCTTTGGATTCGCATTGTAGTTCCTTTTTGCGGAGCTCAAATTGCCCGGCGTGGTGCTTGCGGGGCGGTGCTGCAATTTTACATACCCCAAATGCGAGCGTGGCGCTGCGCTGCTAACGAGATTCTTACGTGACCGCACGGCGTGGGCGGCGAGTTCACGGGCGCCCGCTTACCAGCAGACTGTCAAGCCAGTCGAACACTCGGTCGTTAAGAAGCGATCGATTGAACCCCTCGACGTGCGTGCCGGCTCCCTCCGCGGCGGTGAACGCAACGAGCTGCTTCGTGCAGCGGAGCGCATCGTAGAATGCTTGAGCTCCGGCGCCCAGCGGGTCGTTTTCGGCGGCCGTAAGCAGGGTTGGGCACGCGATCGACTCCACGCGGCCCGCCAACGTGAACTCCCCAACGCTGCGAAAATAGTCGCGCAGCGTGTCGACGCCGTGTACCCAAAATCCCCGCTGAAAAAGCGACCAGTGCAGATGGCGATCTGCGTTGGCCGCTTGTGTGACGCGCTCGATCAGTTTGTCGTCGATTCCGCCCAGATCCGCGACATCGTGCGGCGACGCACCGAACTTGACGAGCATCTGGCGGACCTGCTCGGCGATTCCGAAGAGTCCGGGATCGGCGACGCAGGCCGCCAAGCGGTGTTCCCCTGAGGCGGCGCGCGGCGATAGGTAGCCGCCGAGGCTCCAGCCGATGAGGGCGATGCGTTTTGCATCGACGTACTCGAGTTTGAGCGCGAAGTCGATGACCGGCGCGATCACCGACTCCCAGTCCGGGCGGATGTGCGTGCCGTGTTCGATCAGCATCTCACCCTGGCCCGGTCCGTCGAAGAATAGGCAGTGGTATCCCCGCCGCGTTGCGGCGACCGCCGAGGCAAAGTACATATCGGCGACGGTCGCATCGTAGCCGTTGGTTAGAATGACGAGCGGTCGCGCTTCGCGGCCGCCGCCGGCGGCGGGAAGAAGGTACGCCGGCATCGTTTGCTCGCCAAAGGGTATACGCAGCGGCACCACCGGCGGATCGAGCAGCGCGAGCCCGTCGTTGAAGGCCGCGATCTGCTTACGAAACGCCGCAACGAGCCGTGGGTCGACCGGAGCGCCGAACAGGAGGTGGTACGACGAGCCGTAGTGGCAGGCGGCGCGCAAGAACGCGTCGCGCGCGCTGGTGCGCCGTCCTTTCGCGAGCGATTCTTTTGCCCGCTCGACCAGCCGATCTCCGGCGTACGTCCAGGCCGTATAAAAGGCTTCGTCGTCTCCATCGCCGACGGAACGCGCCACGGCTTGCACTTCACCGAAATCCGCGCCACCGTAGGGAATGTAGCCCAGCGCCCACGTTCCAAACGAGTCCTGCAGTTCGTCTTTAAAAAGCAATCCCATAGTTTGCTCTCACATAACAAGAGGGAGCGCGCGACTTTCGTCGCGCGCTCCAAGGCGGATTACGAGTATAGATTTATTTCTTGACGAGCGGCCACGAAGCGATGCCGGCGGGTGCGCTCGTTCCGCTGAGGGTTGAGAACGACGAGGTCTTGCCCTTCTTGAACCCCACAACGTTAAGATCCTGATTCGACTGGAAGAACGCATCGCCGTGCGTTACGCCGTTTTGGGTTGGTCCGGAAATGCCGCTATTGAGGGTTTCGAAGGGAGCCGTCGAGCCGGATTTGTAGACCTGCACCACGTTCCCAGAGAAGCTAGAGACGAAGATCATGTCCTTCTGGCCGATCGAGACACCGATTGGCCCGGACAGGCCCGTTAAGCCGGCGTTGGTCACGGTTTGCGTTCCGGCCGCGATCTTAAAGACGGCATTCGAGGTGTCGCATGCGACCCAAAGGTTATTGCCTTTATCGACGCCGATGCCGACGGCTTGGCCGTACGCGCTGAAGCTTATCGTTTCAAAGGGCGCCTTTTTACCCTTCTTGTAGCCGGTGATCGTGTTGTTGTTGAGGTTGGTCACGAAGACGTTGTCTTTCGAGTCAACGATGATGCCATACGGACCGTCGACGCCGTTCGTGATCGTCGTGCTCGGCGAGCTTGCGCCTTTGCTGTAGATTTCGACGGTGCTATTGGAAATGTTCGCGACGTAGAGGTTTCCGTTTTCATCAACGGCGACGCCGAAAGGACAGTCGGTACCGTTGGTGATCGAGCCGGTTGGGCTGCCGTTAGCGACCGTCGGATCGTACATGAGAATACCGGCGGAGCAATCGGCGACAAAGAGGATGGATTTACTTTTTTTCTTCTTATCCGGCCAGCCAACGGGAGCGTTGGCTTTGACGCGGACGAGGGGAATGGCAATGGGACCGGATACCGCCGGCCCTTGGATGTAGCGCACGGCTGCGCCGATCTTATGCGTGGCGGGAGTGAGCGAAGAACCGCCAGTCGTTAGTGAAGAGCCCGAACAACCGGCTGCAAATGAAAGGACCACGACGCTCAACAGCGCGCGGCGCGAGACTGTCTGCAACATAGGGATCCTCCGAATAAGCGATATGAGGGAGGGCCTCCTTCTAGTCGCCGCAACACGGCCCTTCCTAGGGCAAAGTCGCTTGACCTACCAAAATTTTGCTAAGGTTCTATCGCGCAGTCGTCGAACGAAAAACGCCTATGAGCGACGACGATTTGCAGCAATACATCGGCCTTTTGGTCGAAGTCCGCTTAGCGTCCGGCGAGACACTTCTCGGCATGTTGCAGGAGGGCGGCGGCGCGTATGCGATCGAGCAGGCGCCCTCGAACCCCGATCGGGAGCCGGCGCTCATCGCGATCCATTCCGCCGGCGATATTGCGTCGGTGCGAACGGTTAGTGCGCCGCCGGAAATGCTCGACTAGGGGTCTTTCGGACTAGGCGAGGTGCGGCAAGCCTTTCGCGGGGATGAGACCAAACGCGCGGGGACGCCTTACTCGAGCGGCTAACGATTCATCCGGATGCCGGAACGCCGGCGGTATTGATGAACTTCGTCGCAGACGGCCCCAATCAGGCCGGCGTGCCGTGCATCAACTGCGTCAACGGAGCAAGCACCGGCGACAACATCGGGGATGACCGGGCCCTCGAGCTACGTCCGCACGAACTTCGTTTGGCAGTACGCGATTTCTTTTACGGACATTTCGTATAAAGGGAAGTGCAAGGTTGCGTGGACCATCGCTGCCGGCAAAAAGACGATCGATAGTTTTGGCGCTAGGCTCAACCTTACGAGTGCGGGCCGCTTCGTGATCTACGCGCTGGCTCGCAATCGTCCGAAATACTCGGGCCCTGCCGTGCTGACCGGAAAGTATACGTGCGGTAAGAACACCGGCTCGGCTCAGGCGCCGCTTCAGTTCGAGTAACGAGGCGTTTTCGTAGCCCCGTCTTCGTAGCCGACGATCACTTCGGTGACCAGGTCGAAGAAAAGGCCAGTCGCGACGACGCCGTGGATTTCGCGCAGTGTTTTTTCAAGGTCGCGAGGATCGTCGATGCGGCCGAACGCGCAGTCGAAGATCCAGTTGCCGTTGTCCGTAAGGAAGGGCTCTGAATCTGAGCCGCGCCGCCTGACGGCGAGGCCGGGAGCGCGACGCGCGAGCTCGCGCCGTACGTATGGGGCAGCGAAGGGCACGACCTCGACGGGGAGCGGGAAGCGCCCGAGCTGCGCGACGAGTTTCGAAGGGGTTGCGACGATGATATAGCGTTCGCACGAAAGCGCGACGGCCTTCTCGCGAAAGAGCGCTCCGCCGCCGCCCTTCGTCAACGACCAGTCCGGGGCAATCTCGTCCGCCCCGTCGATCGCAACCGGCATCGGCTGCGCCAAAAGTTCGACCAGCGGAATCGCGAGGCGGCGGCAGAGGCGTTCGGTTTCGGACGAGGTTCCAACCGCGCTAATGTTCTCGCCGGCCGCGATCCGTTGCCCGACGCGCTCGATCGCCCAGAATGCCGTCGTGCCCGTGCCCAAACCGACGCACATTCCATCGCGAACGTAACGGTCGACGGCCGCGAACCCGGCCGCCCGTTTTGCGGGATCGTCGTTTTCGAACATGGCGAGGCCCGTTCGGCGCAACGGCGCGCGGCCCCGCGGATCAACTTTCTTTCTTTCTGGGCGTGCGCTACGGGCCGAGCGCGACGCCGATCGGAAGCGCGAGGTAGTTTCCGGTCACGACCTGCTTTGGAGTCTGGCGCCCGTGGAGCGCGTCGAAAACGAAGATCGACGGCGGTCCATGGATATTGCTGCCGCTCGTCGAGTAGAGCACCGAGCCGTTTAGGGCGACGCCTGCCGGCCCGATCAGGGGCGGATGCCGCGACGTGATCACGCGATCGGGGCCTTGCGAGCCGTTGGCGGCCGAGGAATAGGCGAGAATGTCGTCGTCACCGGGATTGGCCGCGTACAGCTCGCCCGTTGCTTTGCTTAGCGCCATTCCGCTGGGAGCGTTTTGCTCGCCCGATCCGATGATCGCGCGCACGAGCGTCGGCTTCGTAACGGGGGTTGCGAACTCGCTGATTTCGTTGGTGTCGGAGACGAAGAGGTTACCGGATGCATCCACCGCGACGCCGTTGATGTCGATATGCCCGTCGGGCAGAGCAATCCGCTGCAGCGTCGTCGCGTTGCCCTTTGCGTTCGGTGCGTAGACCGCGACGTAGCCGTTGGTAAAGCCGCCGACGAACTCGTGTCCTTGGCGGTCGACGGCAACGCAGCTCGGCACGAACGGAAGATCTAATTGGCGCTTGGGCTGATCGTACGCTTTGGCGCCTTTGCCGTAGACGTAGAGATACTCGTTATCCTCATCGGTTACGAAGAGGCCGCCGCCGAAGCCGATCGCGATCGGGCCAGGGTTGTACGATACCACCAGCGACGAGCCGGCCGGGGTTGCCAGCGTTCCGTCGGAATTTCGCGTAAAGCGAAAGACCGATTTGCCGTACCAA